>NZ_JAYMEI010000050.1:0-904 GCF_037029365.1 Leeuwenhoekiella sp. CH_XMU1409-2
AGAAACGTTTCCGGCCATATCATAAAGACCATAATCGTTGGGTTCGTAGGATTTAATAGGTGCGGTAATGTCTGCATAAAAGCGATAGTTTTAATGTGTTCATCATCTGAATTTGATTTTCGTTTAATTATTGTCCCACCATACTTTGGTGTTGATGCTATCTGCCCCTCCAAGCAGTTCGAGTGCCTGCTGGTAATTAGCCTGATTACTGATCTGTACATCTGACGGATAGAAAAAGCGCGACGGCATCATCGCATCGTTCAGCATTGCTTCGGTGGTAGGTAATTCTGGCAATCCCGTACGACGGAATTCAAACCACTGCTGATAATCTACAAAGTACAGCGCATAGTATTTCTGCAATAAAATCTGCTCGAGCGAACCATCATATGCAGCTACCGGATTATCGAAGTAGGCTTCGGTGGTTGTTGCCCCCAGCTGAGTAATCGCGGCGGTCACCCCGGCCTCATAATGTTCCTGAGCATTGGTGGTATAACCGCGTTGCGCCATTTCGGCCTTGATGAATTCAACCTCAGCATAGGTCATTAAAAAGATCTGCATTGGGTTTTCAACCTGTGCTCGGTTTAACGTGCTGGCATTAAACTCAAATTGAGATTCAGGTCCGGCATAGGCACTAGGAATCCCTTTATATCCAATGGGATTATTATCTAGATCTTGAGCTCCCGTTTGAATAATGGGACGGCGTGGATCTTCAAGCGCATTCAGATTATCAACAAAAAAGGCTGCCATTTTCACTCCTAACGGAAAGTCCTGCGGACGCCCCCACGGAGAGATATTAGGCGTTACTCCGGTTACCTGAAGTACTGCAGATTCTTCAACCGTTTCAAATACCGGATAGGTTTCAGGATCGTTGATCATTGCCGTAAGCTTTTGAAACGCGTTGGTT
>NZ_JAYMEI010000051.1:0-852 GCF_037029365.1 Leeuwenhoekiella sp. CH_XMU1409-2
TAAAAAGAAAAACCGCTTAAAAGCGGCTTATTTATGTTCATAATATTGCGTTTTACAGTCTTGTGCAACGGTCACCATTGTTAGCCACAGGCTTTATTTTAAAAGTTCTTCAAATCTTTTCCATTTTTCATTCCCTTTTAATTTAGAAACTTCGTTGACAATTTCCTCTTGCGTTTCTACATCAGGTAAAGGAAATTGAATTTTCATCATTTCGCCTTTTTGTAATTTACCTCCATTCGGTCTTGTTTTTAAGAATCCAAAATCAAGGTTTGCAAAAATTAGTTGAATATATTCTTCTATAAGTTTATCATTTTTAGTTCTTACGATATGAGCGTGATTATTGACCCAAGATTTGCCTTCAATTATGAAAGCGGTGTTTTCTCCTCTTTTCCATTTCGCCCCATCTTCTCCAATTAAAACTAACTTTTCGTCAAAAAGGAAGTCATTTATCATTCCTGTTTTACCTGTTGCTCCATAATAAATATAATCACCACTTCCTCTTTTTGATTTTTTTACAGGCTTTCTCAAATGGTCTAATATTTCGCAAATAGATTCATCTGAAAGGCTTGAAAGAGGATATTTTGTAAATTCTAAATAAGGATTTTCAAGAGATTGCATATAAACTCGATAGTCAAATTTTGTGTCTGTAAAATCGAGCATTTCATTGAAATCCTTTATTTCCACATATTCATCAAGTGATTTTGGTATTGAAATAGTATTACCAAGAAAATTGTTATAAATTAAAGTATTCAGTTTTTCAGGGTTTAACAAGTTTGAGCTCTTCGATCATTTTAAGCGCCATCGGTCCGTGCTCGTCACCATCCAATTCGATATGGCGATCAAAATAGTATT
>NZ_JAYMEI010000052.1:0-801 GCF_037029365.1 Leeuwenhoekiella sp. CH_XMU1409-2
GAGGATGGTTAAATGAGATTTCGAGTGATTACGAAGGTCTCGATATACACGATGAACTATTCAATAATATATCGAAGGGTTTTGTAAAGTTTGGAAAAACAGTCCATAGTTATTTTCAAATTGAATATGATTCTTTAAATAAAAAAGGTTATTTAGATAATCAACTTATAAGTGAATATAAAAATTGGAATGAAATTTCAGATCAAGAATATAGAGACCGCGATTACAATTCCAAAATTTTAAGTTCAGGAAGCGTTTTTCGAGTAGAAGAAAACTTTTTATTAAAATTTTTAAGAGTTGAACAAAAGTCATTAATAATAAAATGCGTAATAGAAAGACAGCTTAAAGAAAGAGTTTATCGCAATAGTTATCAGGATAATAGAAGTAATGTCAAACTTTATTTAATAAAACCCAATCGAACAGTCAAAACACTCAGAGGAAGAGATCATAAAATTGGGTGAAAAAATCGTGAAGGAATTAGATTTGGAATATTCTGTAAATACCTTGGCAAGGTGGATGTCTCATTATATTGCAGAATTAATTCAAAATATAGAAGATGCCGACTCGGAAAGTGAAAAAAAAGTGCTTAAAAAAGAATGTTGTGATCTTATATTACACATATGGTCTCAAAAAAATATTCTACCTATCAGACAACCTTTAGATGATTTAAAGCCATTGGTTGAAATTTTAGAGGTTCTTAATGAAGAGAAAAAAATAAATGTTGCCCCTCGATGGCTTGAGTATAATTCTTTACCACGTAATAATGAATGGGCAACATTTATAGACACGGTTAAGAATAAT
>NZ_JAYMEI010000053.1:0-743 GCF_037029365.1 Leeuwenhoekiella sp. CH_XMU1409-2
AAAGAAAATATTTATCAAAATCAGACAAAGATTGGCAATTTAAGTTCGATTCATTGGATACTTTACCATATTGGTATAGTAGGCTTGCGAGATGTTTTAATTTATCTGAGTATGATGTAGCTGATATTGGAGATAGGTTTATTACAGAGAAATGGGGGTATGTAGGAGACCCTAATGATGATGATTATTTAAGAGATCAACTATCTGATATAGAATGGGGTAAGATGTATAAAAGACATGGTACTAATCCTGAAATTGAAGATTTAGAGAGCTACTTTGAATATCACGCAATGTTCTGTGCTGCTAATTTCTTATTAGAAAATGAACCGTTACTTAAAACAGATTCTTGGGATAGTTGGGAATATTGGTTAGCTTCTCATGCTAATGCTTTTGGAAGTTTTTGGTTGTCTGACATAAGAGAACCTATTCCTCTTGATTCACAATATTGGAAAACCGGAATAGACAAGTTTGATAAAGATTGGAGAGATAATATCACAGATGAATATTTTGATGAAAAAATAGGGTTGAATATCAATAATGAGAATGAATGGCTATTGGTATTTGGAGGTACAACTAAACATATTGGAATTAATCAAGAATCAATTAGTATTCGGTCATGCTTAGTATCTAATAAAGGTGCTGATGCTTTACTTCGAGCGTTGCAAACTACACTGGACAGCTATGATTATGCAATTCCTCTTGAAGATATCAATAATGAAGATGATGATAATTATCAAAATAAA
>NZ_JAYMEI010000054.1:0-728 GCF_037029365.1 Leeuwenhoekiella sp. CH_XMU1409-2
GTATCTTTTATAAATAGTTTATTGTAAGCTCTAAATTCTCAGTATTTCAAGTGTTTATTGATAATGAAACTCATCCAAGTTATACCAAATATAACAATGTGTAGAATTAGTTTATACTATTTAATTGCTGGATATAATGTATCCTATATGTAAAAGACAGCATCCTCTGGATAGGTCCACTGAAAATTCGTTTTAAGAACTCAGAAGAATACAACTTAATTTGCGAATGAAGCTTTGAATCAATTTTGGATAAATAAAATTTTATTTTTCTATCCTTTCCGTTAGCAATACATTGATATTTGATTAGAAACCTAAACATATGTTCAAAACAGGGTTTCTCGTATACACTTAGGTTTAAGTTGGTGTCATTACTTAAGTCAAAAAAAAGAAGCCTGCCCATATGAATATTTTCAAAAGGCAGGCTCAACAACAAACAATTTACTTAACAGGTTCCTCTAAGCGATAGGTAGCTGATCCGGTATGTGTTTTACCATAACGATCAGTTGCTCTGACCTCAACAATATGTCTTCCTAAGCTTAATTTAGTAGGTATTTTACCTCTCCATAGATGCGTACTCAAAATCGGGTTGCTTCCGCGTTTACCTGCTACCAGTTCTTCTGCAGTGTCCCACTCGTAAATAGCAGCTTCATAAGAGGGGTCCTGCTCGTTTACAAACATCATTTCGCTCCAGGCTCCATCATCCACACGGTATTCAACGGTATCACCTG
>NZ_JAYMEI010000055.1:0-728 GCF_037029365.1 Leeuwenhoekiella sp. CH_XMU1409-2
AAAAGCATACGCCAAAGGTGAATATATTTATTCGGTAAAGATTTATAAGAATGAAATGCAAGCCCTACTGTCTTGAGTGGTGATCTCAATAAAAACGCAATAGCAGATCCAGGGGATAGTCACTCTGTTGTTACGGTGACAGTTCCTGATATTATTGTTGATGGTTTTATAGTAGAGTATTCCTATGCAGATGATCCCTCAGATGAGAGCCAGCTATCAATAGGGAGAACGGGAGGTGGTGTGTATGTAGGACAAGGTGGTATGTTTACGCTGAAGAACAGTATACTGCGTAACAATAAGGCAGTAGGAGATGGGAGTAATGGAGGTGGGGCAGGACTAATAAGTTTTGGCGGTACTTCAAAATTGATTAATTGTCTTTTTTATAATAACCAGGCAACTGACCTTGGAGGTGCTGTGGGGGGGATAGGAAATATGGAGTTAATCAACTGTACGCTTGCCAATAACACAGCGTCAAATGCTGGGGGTATAGCCTTGTACGGTGGAGACTTGCTCGTTGCAAATACAATTTTGGTTAATAATTCAGGAGATCAGGGCAATATTGAATATGGGGGAAGTGGAGAAGCACATTTAAAATATTCTTTGGTATATGATGGAGCTGTTTCTGATGCAGTAATTCAGACTAATACGCTAATGCTTGCTCCTCAATTTGAGGAGGAACCTACGCGCAGTTGATGCGGTCGCTTCTACAACTCGTAAAAACAAAGCCC
>NZ_JAYMEI010000056.1:0-670 GCF_037029365.1 Leeuwenhoekiella sp. CH_XMU1409-2
ATTTACAGGATATAAAATTGTTGCAATTTGAAAATCGAATGGTTAATCAGCGTTTCGTCTTTGGAGGCATTCTTATTGTGGTTCTTTCCATCGCATTGTTAATCTGGCGCTCCCGATTATTTGCACTAAAAAAGGTGAAACTTCAGCAGGCATTTGCAAAACGACTTGTAGATCATTTAGAACAAGACCGAAAACACATTGCAGGTGAGCTTCATGATAGTATTGGTCAAAATCTACTACTTTTAAAACATAAAGCTCAACTTGATCAAAAAACAGATGCCGAATTGATACAACAAACCATAGACGAGGTTAGAAGTATATCACAGCATTTACACCCCTTTCAATTTGAGAATTTAGGTTTACTTAATTCCATCAGTTATACCGTTGAGAATTTTCAAAACAATTCTGAAATTTTTTATTCTGAAGACATACAGATAGCACATCATCGTATTGCGAAAGAGAAAGAAATTTTTATTTATAGAATGATTCAGGAATGTTTGACCAATGTAGAAAAACATTCCAAAGCCAAAGCTTGCGCAGTACGCGTTTACGATACGCCGAGCGCAGTTTATTTTGAGGTTAAAGATAATGGGGTAGGTTTTGATGTTAGCAGTAAAGAACAACAAATGAACAGTCTAGGGCTTAAAAACCTCAAGGAACGCGCGGAACT
>NZ_JAYMEI010000057.1:0-622 GCF_037029365.1 Leeuwenhoekiella sp. CH_XMU1409-2
GTGCTTCAATCGTCTCAAAGGTTTCTTTTAGTGACGCATCTTGTAACCGGGTGGTCACAAAAACTTCGTCTACAACTTGATTTTTAGTATTGGCGCTGGTAGCCATACTGCTAAACAGCAGTAAAAACGCCAAAAAGTGTACTTTATGAAAG
Source organism: Leeuwenhoekiella sp. CH_XMU1409-2 (assembly GCF_037029365.1). Taxonomy (NCBI): domain Bacteria; kingdom Pseudomonadati; phylum Bacteroidota; class Flavobacteriia; order Flavobacteriales; family Flavobacteriaceae; genus Leeuwenhoekiella; species Leeuwenhoekiella sp. CH_XMU1409-2. The sequence continues at coordinate 153 of NZ_JAYMEI010000057.1, forward strand.
GTAGACTTTCTTAAAATTTGTAGTTTAGTTTTCATTTTTATTATGGCTATAATTTTGGATTTGTAGTCTTATTAAAATTCGACCCATTGCTGTTGCAGCAGCAATGGGTTTTTTATGGAGTAGTGTTGTTTTTTCGAATAACAAAGTGTTTTTGAGTTAGTGTATCTATTTTAAGGTTGTTGATCAATGCGATACTTTGTAGGACAGTCTCCAGTGGTTCTTCTTTAAATTTGCCTGTTATTTTTAATTCTTCGATATCGGTATCTTCAAAATCAATTTCGACATCATACCAATTCTCTAATATTCCTGCGGTTTTAGCCAGTGAAGTGTTATTCAGTGCAATGATGTTGCGTGTCCAGGCGCGTTGATCATCGCTGTTTGTTACACTTGCTATCGGGGCAGCTGTGTCTTTAAAAAGTACTTGCTGATCTTTTTCGAGAAGCACTCGTTCCTTCGTTTGGATATTTTCT
>NZ_JAYMEI010000058.1:0-601 GCF_037029365.1 Leeuwenhoekiella sp. CH_XMU1409-2
ATATTATGGAGCAGGTATTCATATTACGGGAGGTTCTGCACACATAATTAATACCACTTTTACTAATAATGAAGGTTCAGGAATTAGGCTTGAAGGAAGCTCAAACGTGAAACTATACAATTCAGTATTTTTTGATAACAGTAGTTTGGATATATCCACTACGAGTTCTGAGTCTTCTGTTATAGGAAAAAATACCTTTATTGAAGAATCGTATGGCATTGACGATTCTGGTTTTAATTTGCTTTCCTCAACCCCATTTTTAAATAGTGGTAATCCGAAAGGTGACGATGGTGTTTTAGGTACATCAGATGATGGCTTGTATCCTGCTACTGAAAGTTTATTAGTAAATGCTGGGGCTAATGAGCTTAATCCTGAAGGTACTGATATTGCAGGAAATAGTAGGATTTATCAAACCATAGATATTGGGGCCTATGAAATGCAAACACCTGTATTGAAACCTGATGTAAATAATACCATTTACGTTGATAAAAATATAGAAGGAGGTAATGAAGATGGGTCGAACTGGGATAATGCAGTACCCGAGCTTGCAATGGCTTTAGAATGGGCTAAGCGCAATGAGACGTCTTGGTCTGAAAGTAAT
>NZ_JAYMEI010000059.1:0-559 GCF_037029365.1 Leeuwenhoekiella sp. CH_XMU1409-2
ATTAAAAGGTAAAGTAGCAGGATTGAATATTGTTTCTTCGGGTAGCGGGCCTTTAAACTCTCAGCAAATTACACTACGCGGAAACAACTCATTAAACCCTAACGGAAATAATGCCCTCATTGTTGTTGACGGAGTTCCAGTTAATAATGAGATGACCACTTCGGGCTCTTCTGCGAGTTATATTGGTGAAGATTCTCCTATTGATTATGGGAATGCTATTTCTGATCTCAATCTTGATGATATTAAAAGTGTAACGGTATTAAAAGGTCCGGGGGCAACTGCTCTTTATGGAAGCCGTGCAGCAAATGGTGCGTTGATCATCACCACCAAATCGGGAAAAAAGACAAGCGGTTTGGGACTTACCTATACCTCTAGTGTGAATCTTGATATAATTCAGCGTTGGCCAGACTGGCAATATGAGTACGGTCAGGGTACCGGAAAAAGTTTTAATGATGCCGGTGAACCTTATTATTCTTATGGAGGTTCAGAAGATGGTAACAATACAGGAAGCACCAGTAGCGCCTGGGGACCGCGTTTTGACGGCCAAGAGTACTATCAA
>NZ_JAYMEI010000005.1:0-271371 GCF_037029365.1 Leeuwenhoekiella sp. CH_XMU1409-2
ACGTCTCATGATTGCTAAGTTAACAACTTGCAATAATATTCATTCAACTCTATGTCCAGTCTAATGTAGTAATTCCACTGTAGATCATACAAGGCACGAGCATAAGAAGTGCTTGGAGTAGGTAATTCTTCATAGCTTTTCTTTTAATTATTACCGAAAGGATTCATTCCCATCGCTTTGTATTTTGAGGTATCTACACTCAAATTTGCGGCGGGATCAAACGCGGTCGTAGTAATGCTTATACCTTCTGCATTGATCTCGAGTACCGCACCGCTAAAGGGAAGTCTGGGGTTTTGGCCAAACAGGGGAATAAAAGAAGCTTGCACCGGGATCTCTTCTTCGGTGGTCCAGAAATAAATGGGTTTTCCTTCTGATAGGATCTTATATTCTTCAGCGGTATAGTCCAGTATTTTTTTAGTGCGTCCGGTACGTTCTGCCTGGGTATTCTGGTCGGTTTCTTTTAAGTTCAAACCACCGGCCATACGGTCGATCTGTTTTTGGGATACCGATTTTTTGATCTTCATAGCACCCATATCGATCAACACAGTGTAGCCTTCGGGAGTAAACAGGGTTTTCATAGTACCTTCTTGCGCTCCGCTTTCAATAGTATTGCAAAAAATACCCGGGATATCAGAACTGAAATAATACGTGCTGAAGACAGGGTCTACGCCTTCACTTTTTATGGAAACCGTCATCGACTGGTCAAAAAAGTAGTTCCCGTTCATCGCGCTGATGTTTTCCTCTTGCTCCGGTGTAAATGGATATGCCGCAGTGGATGTGTTGGTACTACTACCACTTGCCGAAGGTTTTGCAGCGGAAGCCTCGCGACGTTTATCAATAATATTTTTGGTAAGTACAAAAACCTCTTTACTCAACGGCTGGTCTTGCTTATCGGGATCTATAAAATGCCATACGCCTCTAAACGCAAAATTGAGCGTGTCTTTATTCAATTTATAGATGTGCACCATCGTATTTTGTGCTGCATCAGGAAGCAAATATCCATCTTCGGTAAGGCTGCTCAGCATCGCGTAGCCTGCGGGATAGGCGTCTACAGGAGGGGTAAGCCTATCGCCTTCGTACTTTTTTACCGCAGCGCCCAGGTTGCTTAGGTCAATTTTGTTGAGCTGAAGCCGCCAGTCTAATCCTTCAAACACTAAAGCTTCATCTTGCACGATCATTTCCCCTTTGATGTTGGAAGCGAACTTAGGTACGGTTGCATTCTGATATGTTTCAGTGGTTTCGGTAGTTTCTTTGGGTTGTTTTTCCAGGGTTTCGTCTACCTTATTGAGGACTTTATCCTCCAATTTTTTGGTGAGCTTTTTTAGGAATTGTGCTTCCGCCGGAAGGCTAAATAAAGCACATATTGTAGCGATGATGACCGGTGTAGTTTTGTTCATAGTTTGAGTATTAAAAAACTTCTATACGCTAAAACTAGGGAGTGAACAGCAGGTGTTTCTACAGAGATGTATACTTGGTGCGCAATTTTGTATAACTGGTAAGAGCCAGTGACTTAGAGTGCGATCGAGATCTTGACTTGGGTGCCGGCAGGACTTCCATCTGCTGCAGTCAGGTCGATAAGCTTCAGCGCTGTTTCTTTTTGTGTGGTTTTAGAAAAATACTGCAGGCGTTCTTCGACCAACTTTACACCTAAAGAATTCTTTTTGATGTGTTTATGCGCTCTGAGTGCTGCTGCGGCTTTTCGGCCTATACCGTTGTCGGTAACGGTAATGACAAGTGCTTGCGCTTTACGCTGAATTTGAAGGCTGAGGGATTTGTTAGTTTCTTTGAGTGCCAGACCGTGAAGGATGGCATTTTCAAGCAAGGGTTGCAATAAAAGAGGAGGAAAGGGGATCTGGGCGGGGTTGATCTCCGGGTCAATAGTGACCGTATAGTCAATAGGAAGCTGCGTGCGCAGGTTTTCTATCTGAACGTAGATCTGTAATATCTCCAGTTCTTTCTCAAGGCTGATGCTTGGGGTTGTGGCATGTTCTAAGACATGCCGTATGAGTTTTGAGAATTTATTCAGGTAATACACCGCATCTTTGGTGTGATTGTTTATGAGGAATAATTTGATGCTGTTGAGCGCATTGAATATAAAATGCGGATTCATCTGACTCCGTAAGCTTTGGAGGCGCAGGGCGTTCAGTTCGTTCTCAAAATGCAGCTTCAGGTTTTTCTGCTTTTCGTGTTCCTGGCGTGCAGCAGCATTGAGAAGCTCTTCCTTTTTTGCTTCGATCTCTTGTTCAAGGACCTGGTTGATGTTTTCTTTTATTTTCTGATTTTCTTCCAGCTGCCGGATATACTGCTTTTGCAGGTGGTTTTTTTCTTTGAACAAAAGCGCCTGATCCTTTCCTATCGCAATGGCAAAAGCCAGATTTTGTAAGAGCACCGCCAGATAGTAGATCCACAACAAGCCTTGTGTTTCTTCATAGCTTTTGCCTTTTCCGGCAATATACACGTAAGTCGAAAGAATCTGTAAAATGAGTAAGCCGATAAGAATGGGATACTTCACCGGACTGTCTGCCTTTAAAATAAAGTATATCCCGATAAATGTAAGGATCGTAAATACCGGAACAAAAACGGTACTATAGATCAGGATGTCATAGTTGGTACCAAAAAGAACATCAAAGAGATACAGCAGCACAAACAATACAATCGAACCGATGATGAAGCCGTAGCTTAGGCGGTAATACTTACGACTGACTTCTTTCAGTTTTAAGATCTCGAGTATAAAACCTGCAAATGCCATATAGGAAGTTACCTGTAGCGGAAAGTGAATGGCGTTCAGCATCCCTTTATACTGAAGCAAAAATGGCGACGTAAATGCATTCTCTATACGGGGCAGTAACATAATTACCGAGATCAGAATAAAAAGACTGTAATACAGGTAATGTATTCTGCGGTTTTGTGCATATAGAAACAAGTGATAGCCTCCCATATACGAAAGTACCGCCAATACGGCCAGCCCCAAACCGTTTGAGGTGCTGTTGTATAATATGTCGTCAAGGCTGCTGCCCAAAAGTAACGTTTGTATAAGGTGAATTATGGGTTAAAAGTTATTGAGAAACTGCGATTTCTTTTGCCTTGATACCGGAATTTTACTACCATCTTCAAGGATAATATAGCCATCGGTCTTTAAAAATTCTTTGATCTTGTGCATATTGATGATGTAAGAATGATGCACTCTAAAAAACTGATGCTCCGGGAGCAAGGCGTTTATTTCTTTGAGCTTTTTGGTCACTACGATCTTCTTTGCTGCTTCAAGGTACAACGTCGTGTAGTTGCCGTCTGAGGCAGCGTAGCAAATTTCGTCGGGATCGAGAAAAACCAACTTGCCATCGGTGTTTATCGCTATTTTCTTATGCTGAAAGCGCTCATTAAAGTGCAGTAACAGGTGTTCAAATTTTTTATTGTCTTCGGTATTAGACTTATGTTTTTTTATCTTTTGAATCGCTTGCCGCAGGTCATCGCTGTCGATGGGTTTGAGCAAGTAATCGATGGCCTCCTTTTTTAAAGCTTGTATGGCATACTCGTTATAGGCTGTGGTAAACACGATCGCAAAGTCAATACGTCCTACCTGTTCCAGTAACTGAAACCCATCCATACTAGGCATTTCTATGTCAAGAAAAACACAGTCTATGGGGTTCTTTTTAAGGTACGTGATGGCTTCCTCCGGTTGCGTAAAGGTCTGCACCACACTGATTTCTTCTTTAAATTGCTCAAGTTCCCAGGCTAAGGTCTCTAAAGCCCGAGGTTCGTCATCAACAAGAATACAATGTAGCATAGCGTTCAAATTTGTATAAATTTAAACTTTGTTTTCTAAGTAGCCCACGATAGTGTATAACCTGCTTCGCTTGTTGTATAAGCGGTACCTTAACACGTTGCCCGGGCAGTTGTATGTTTTAAACTTTAGAAAAAGAAACTACTAAGATTGTGGGGTTAACCATTTAACAGCTTGTAAGGACATCTTTTTATAGTCGTGCCCTACATTTGGGATGGTGTCTAGCTCCCAATTGAAGTTCCACTTATGGGTGGCGCTTAATTCTTTATTGGCGTTAAAAAACGTGCTTCCGCGTTCTAATCGGTGTTGTCCTTGTTGCATAGCTTGGGCTGTGGTTCTAAACGTTCCCAAAGCCGGGTCATTGTCTAGCGCGCCCAAAAGGACTACCAACTTTTTGTTATAGGCTTCCTGAAGCTTTGCCTCTGTATTTTTGAGACCGTACGGAAATTCAAGTTGTTCATTCGGAAAGCTGTAAAAGCCTGCATTTGCTGCAATAGCAGTGCTTATTCGTGCTTCCGGCATCAAGAGCATCATTCTATGTACAAATTGTCCACCCGCTGAATGCCCAAAAATAGCATACTGCTCGTTACTGATCTTATGGGTTGCTTTAATGTGGTCAAACGTATTTTCAATAACGCTATAAGCCCATTCCTCTTTTGGGTTTGGCGTGCCAAAAAACGTAAAGAGATTCCCTTCCTGATAGTCGTTTGTGGTGTATTTCGCAAAGGTATTGGCAAACTCAGGAGCGAGGAGTAGCAGGTTGTTCTTTTGGGCGATCTCAACCCAAGCATCCAAGTAGTCTTCAGCATTGCGGCCTCCGCCGTGCATAATAAACACTATCTGGTCGTTATCTTTCCAACGCTCCGGTTTGTACGTCCATATCTTGATGCTTTTGCGTTTAGTAGTGGTATAGGCATACATTACAAAGGCATCTTTACCATTCTTGATTTTAGAAGTTGTCGTGATCGCAGGTCCTTTGGGAAGCACATAGAGATAAACATATCCCGCAACAGTAAATAAGGAGCAAACACTTAAGGTGTATAGAATTCCCTTTTTCAGTAAGTGATAGCTTTTGTTCATACCGTAATTTTGCGCAAACCTAGAGCATCTTTACAGGCTGGGATAGTTAATCCTTCTGAACTGTGATTTTACGGGGATGGGTTGGGTATTTGTTAGAACGTGGTAGGAAAGTAAGCTTTTACAATCCCCAAGAGCGGCTTGCCCTTTGACCAAATTATGGGATAAAATTTAACTTAGGTCTTTGTTGTGTGGCGTAATCTATTTTATTTCCAAAAATTCAAATAATTTATATATTTCAGAAAGAGCTTTGTTATGATTATTAAAGTCAAATTCACCTAAAAGAGCTGCATTCTCTTTTGCTGTAATTTGATTTTCTTTTAATTTTTGGTAAATGTCGTTATCTCTTTTTTTGAAGTACTTTTCAGATTTTTCATAATCTTTCAAATATTTTCTTTTTAAAATTTTGCCAGCATCATCGCAATTTGAAAAGAATTTACCTGTTTTTTCAAAATGTAAGAGTAGCCAAAATTCTAAACAAGGAGCATTGATTAATATTTCAATATTATTTGAATTTTGAATTTCTTTTATGTAATCTTTTAAATATTGTATAGGTGTTTTTTCTCCTTTTCTAGCTTCGTTAGTTTCTTTAATTATGGTATCATAATCAACTATCCAGATTACTTTATCATAATCTTTAGCATTTTCAAGAACACTTTCAAATTGTTCTGATAACTTTTTCTTTTTTGGTAGCTCTGGTTTTATATCAATTCTAGGTAGTTTTTCATTTTTCTTTAGCATTTGTAGATACCAAACTTCCGTTTCTCCATCCACAATAATCGAAAAGGTTTTTTTTCCTTTCCTTTTGTGAGTTTTTCTATTATTCCTAGCCATTGTCTAACTCTATATAATAATCGCTCAATTCTGGTACAGCTCCTAATTTACCAGTTTTATAAGCATTGAAAATTGAGCTTGTATTTCTAACAACAGATGAATCAAATTCATTTAGAGAGAATAAGTCCGTACAGCCTTCATCAGTTTTTTCAGTGAACCAAATTGCGTCATTTCTAAAAATATCTTTTTCAATTAATAATTCTCTGTGATGAGTTGTAGCAATTAATTGAGATGTTTTTGAATTAGCCAAAAAGGATAAAATGAAGTGTTTTAATAAATCCGGATGTAAAGAAGATTCAATTTCATCAATTGGAAATATCATTTCGTTTTTTATCATTAGGCTTAATAATCCACTAAATTGGTAGTATCTCTGCGTACCTTGCGATTCATCATTATAGGGAAGTATGTAATTTTGATTTAATAATGAATGTTGAAATAAAATCTCTTTACTTTCGATTTTCCCTTTTTCTCTTATCTTTTCAATTTTATCATCAGTCATAAGAGTTTTTTTATTTAAGAAATCAAGTAAGTCAGAATCAATTTCTCTTTCTTCACTCTTTATAATAATATCAGAAATATTAAAATCAGCTCTCTTTAAAAACTCAACAATATCACTTTTGTTAATTTTATTTGACTCTATTCGCTTTGATATATAAATTAACAAATCAGTTTTATATGATATCATTGGTTTTAACTTGCTCTCAAACCAATCTGTACAATTTTGTAATTCTAAAGATTCAAAATTGGTTTTTAAGTAGCCGCCCAATACAGTATTATTCCATAAAGTGTTAGCTTCTAAAGTTGTTTTGTATTGTTTGTTAATTTTGATTTTACTACCAAAAGATATTTCAGTTAATTGCTTTTTGGTTTCAGTAGTACGATTGAATACCAAAGCTTTTTTAGGGTTGTAAAAGAATAATTCTTCAGAAATTATTGCTTCTTGATTTAGCTCTAAATTATATAAATACCTGATTCCATTTTGAAAAAAATCAATTGAAAACAAAGTGTTCTTTTCAGTTGTTTCTTTATCAAATAGAAAAGGTTGAAAGTCAAGTTTTTCAGTTTTTTTTTCAGCAGGTTCTAATATTAAATCTTGTAAAAACTCTAAACCTTTTAGTATTGTAGTTTTTCCTGAAGCATTAGCTCCATAAATTAGACCTAATTTTAATAGCCTAACATTATTTGGAGCGTTTATGATAAAATAATCCTCTAAATCATTTGAGTTAGAAGCTTCAAATGAAAGAGTAACTTTATTCTTAATTGACCTAAAGTTTTCTATAGAAAAGTTTATTAACATTCTATTTTTCGTTTAAAAAATGTAAATCGTTTACAAATATAAGGACAAAAAAATAAGAATATTAATAATTCATTTAAAAGTAGTCTAATAATTTATTTGTTTTGTAGAATGTTTTTATGACACACAACAAATATTACCCTCACAAATATAGCTGTTTATCAGGGTGATGTACAGGAGGTCAATAGTTTTTAGTCCTGTAACTTGCGGGATTTAACTAGGAACCAGCAATTCTTTTGTGTTGCTGGTACTCCATTGATTCTTCTCAATCCTATAAATCACGCTTAAAATCTTTTCAACCTCCTTTAAACGTTTAGAAAACTTGTGCGTCTAAAGCATTGGTGAAAAAGAACAAGAGCACTTTTGATATACGTTTTAACATAATTATTCCGTTAGCACTGTAACAATCAATCGATTGCGCTAGTCTTTTAGTTAGCCGAATACGCATACGCTTATGAAACATATAGAATATCTTGAAGAACAAATAGAAGAATTGCCTTACGGATACGTGTTTACACACAACGATTTTGAAGAAAATCCGGGAACCGAACAGGCCGTGGAGCGGTACTTGAACCGACTCGCCAAAAGCGGTAAAATAAATAAACTGGCAAAAGACAAATTCTATAAAGCGGATGGAGCACCGCAGTTGAAGCCTTATGAGGTGGTAAAAGATCTGTTGTTTGAAGAAGGAAAACAAATAGGATACCTTACTGGAAAAAGCAGTTATAACGAGTTAGGCTTTAATTTACCGGCCGGCACGCAGATTGAAGTAGGCATTGCCGAAAAGCGAAACCCCATAAAACGTGGACCCTTCAAAGTTTCATTTATCAGACAGAAAAATGTGATCAAGCCTGCGCATATCCCTTATTTTCAACTCTTAGATATGTTGGGCGCATTATCAAAGCAAGCCTTTGCCACGCCAGATGAGTTGTGCTATCATATAACAAAAGGTTTGATCCACTTTTCCTCCAGAGAACATAAAACCGTGGCGCAGTTGGCTTTAAATTATCAAGCACGCACGCGAGCCTTGGCCGGGGCTTTGCTTCAAAAAATAGGCTATGTCTCGCATCAGACGCTAGATGAGCTCAAGGCATCGATCAGTTCGTATACCTCATTCAGCTATCCTATTTCGGCTAAGAATTTGCCACACGCTCAAGAATGGAAGATCATTTGTGCTTAAACGCCTTGAGCAGAGCTCATAAAAAACCCCGATAAACTTGATTTATCGGGGTTTTTAGTATGCTGTATAAATGCCTTTTAGGTGGCGATCCATTTAAAGGTATGGTCGCGTTTAGGCACTACGATACGTTGTGAAATACGTTCTAAACGATCTGGTAACTTCATCAGGTAATCGCGAGCACGCTCTCCTTTGTCATTAAGTCCTTTGATGTCGTTGATGTTCCAGTCGGCGATCAAAGATTTTAGGATGGTGATATAATCCTGAGTGGTATACACCATAGAGCGTTGTGCTGCATCAGAAAAGTGCTCCCACAGTTCGCCAATTTGTTGTCCGCTTTCGCGTAAGAACATCGCCGGCATAACGATCTTGTTTTTCATCATGGCTTCAAAAGCCATCATCATTTCACTAGGGTCCAGTTCAAAAATACGGCGTACAAAATCCATATAGGCTGAAGCGTGACGCGCTTCATCTTTGGCTATCGTGTTACATATTTTTGCCAGTTGCTTATTTCCTGCTTTACGTGAAAATGAAGCTACACGGCGGTGTGAAACGTTGGTTGCCAATTCTTGAAAACTGGTATATACAAAGTTCTTATAAGGATCCATTCCAGTACCAATGTCAAAACCATCGCTGATGAGGTATTGGGTACTTACTTCCATCTCGCGCATATTCACACGTCCGGAGAGGTATAAGTATTTATTGAGCAAGTCACCGTGACGGTTTTCTTCGGCCGTCCAGGCACGTACCCATTTTGACCAGCCGTTTCCGTTTACCTGATCAACTCCCTGTACACTCATCAACCAAGATTCGTAGGTAGGAAGGGCTTCTTCGGTAATAGTATCCCCTACCAAAACCGTAAACAGGTCATAATCCATCTCGCGGCAGAGCTCTTGGATCTCTCGTACGTCGTCAATAAATTCTGGATTTGTAGCGTCTGGTAGCATATCTGTGGGTTGCCAGTTCTCTTCTACAGATTTCAGGTATTTGCCTATAAGCTCATCCATAGACTTACCTACGGTTTGCATTACTTCAAGACGTATGTTATTTAGGGTCATTGTTTATATTCAAAAGTTAAAAACTAATGTTTAAGCAAAGCTTCATAGTATCACTCAAAGCCTTGTGCGTAAAGGTAGCGGTTTTAGGTGGGATGCCTGCTATTTCCAAGGCACACTTGCTATGCACGCATAGCTTTGTACGCTGCTAAAGTGTATGGCTTTAGTATTCAGTATTCTGTAGTTACTTCTTCTAGAATAGTATAAAAAAAGTCTCGGCAGGAATCCTTTTGCATACCGAGACTTTCAGTTGTATTCAGCAGATCAATTTTTTGCCGGTTTGGGATCATATTCAACCGCCACCTCGCCAACAACTATAGGTTGATCAAGAGTAACATTAATACGCTGTGTCGTTTTACTTAGTTGTACTTTTTTGAGATCATAAAAGAGGTATTCAAAATGTAGTACTACTTTTTCAGTATTTGGTTCTTTTGGAATTGTAATACAATAGTTTCCATTTGTATCCGTCAGTGTAGTTATTTTGGTGCCCGCCAACGTAACTCGAGCCTTGTGTATAGGATTCTCTAGCTCGTCTGTAACGTTACCTCTAATGGCAATCGAATCTTGACCGCTTTCTTTTTTGTCCTCATCAACACGAGCCTCTGCTTGATAATATGCTAATAAAGGCTGTGATTGTTGTGCCTGTACCGGCTCACATAAAGCCAAGAGTGATGTAAAAGCCGCAGCAATACCTAAATGCTTAAAAGCAGGCTTTTCCTGCGGAATAAAATAGGCGGTAGCTAACTGATCTTTGCGATACCGCCCACAGATCTTTTCACCACGCTGTACATTAGCTATAATTTGCTTTCGCGAAAGCTGTGTAAAATCAATCACTTCTTTTTCGCAACTACTACAAAAGCGTCCCTGCGCACTTGGAGTCATTTGCGACCAGTCTTCGTGACATGGTTCTGGAATACTTAGTTTAAAATGCATAGGTTCAGTGTTTAGTCTCAGTGAGCAGACGTGGACCGGCGTACTCTTTTACGCTGCTCACTGCGACCTACTTACTGCATTATTGTTTTACTTCTTCTTGTTTTTTGATCTCTTGTACGTCACGATTTTTGACATACTTTTCAAGCCACTGATCCTGTTCCCAAAGCATATGTAAAATAGATTCTTTGGCAGCATATCCATGACTCTCCTTAGGTAACATCACTAATCGTGCCGTTGCGCCTAAACCTTTAAGTGCGTTGAAATAACGCTCACTTTGAAGCGGATATGTACCACTGTTATTATCTGCAACACCATGAATAAGCAATAGCGGAGTTTTCATCTTGTCGGCATGCATAAACGGACTCATCTCATAATAAATTTCCGGAGCTTCCCAGTAACTACGCTCTTCAGACTGAAAGCCAAAAGGAGTAAGCGTACGGTTATAAGCTCCGCTTCGTGCGATTCCGGCAGCAAATAAATTGGAGTGGCTCAAAAGGTTAGCGGTCATAAAGGCTCCGTAGCTGTGACCACCCACTGCAACACGGTCGCGGTCAATATATCCTAAAGCATCTACGGCATCAATTGCAGCTTTGGCATTGGCAACCAACTGACTTCTAAAGGTATCGTTAGGCTCTTCATCACCTTCTCCTACAATAGGGAAAGCGGCATCATCAAGTACCACATAACCACGGGTTACCCAATAGACCATAGACCCGTAATACGGGTAGGTGAATTCATTAGGATTTGTGGTGGTTTGTGAAGCACTGTTTTTGTCTTTGTATTCACGTGGATACGCCCAGAGCAGCATCGGCTTCTTTTCTTTCTTTTCCATATCATAGCCAACAGGCAGGTATAAAGTTCCCGAAAGTTCGAGACCGTCCTCACGCTTGTAGGTGATCAATTCTTTGTGTACATCCTGAATACTCTTAAATGGATTTTCAAAAGCGGTGATCTGGTCCAGACTATTGTCGTTTAAGTTTCTGATGTAGTAGTTAGGATATTCTGTAGGAGCTTCAATACGTACCAACACGTTACCGCTCTCGATATCTAAAACCTTTTGCAGGTCTTCAAGTTTATCGGTGTAAGCCGATTCATAAATACGTTCGGTTTCCTGAGTGGCTAAGTTGATCTTATCAATAAAAGGGAACTGACCTTTATCGCTAAATCCATCTCCCATCAAATAGGCGTGGCCGTCAACCAATGTGAGTACCGAACGCCCATATTCATTATCCTGAGTTACAAAATTACCGGGATCACTGTAAGTGTCCTGATAGCTTCGGTCTGAAATGACTTCGCCCGTACTACTCCCATCTGAAGGGTTGAATACATAGGTTTTGGTATTTCGTGTATTCCACCAGCGGTCGTAGGCCACGGCAGTGGTACTGTCTCCCCAAGTGATTCCGCTAAAGCGGTTGATGGTTTTGATCACTTTTTGCGCAGCACCGGTAAAAGGCGCTTTTTGCATAAATACCTGATCTCTATAATCAACTTGAACTTCAGGATCTCCCTGGTCTAAAGCTTCTACCCAATATAAGGTTGCCGGCTGATCGGCACGCCAGGAGATACGTCTTTTACCGGTTTGTGTGGCCATAAAGCCTTGTGGTAATTCTTCAAGCAATGGAGTTTCATTAACCACTTTCACTTCGGTACCGTCTTGATCATAAACGGTCACGGTTTCAGGAAAGCGATAATACGGTACGATGTAAGAGAAGGGCTTGTGAATAGTACTCGTCATGATATACGTTCCGTCAGGAGAAAAAGAAACATCACTGTACATCGCAGCGTCTTTCCATAAGGTTGAAGTTCCATCAAGATTTACTTTTACTAAGGCTGAAGTCGCCAATTGCTCAAAGTTGAAAACATCATTAGGATTCTGAAGCAAATCCTGATACGTACGGTTTTGTGCTTTAGAACCGTCGCTGGTAGAGATCGTTGGACCTGTAGGAACGGCTTCTGCCGTGTTGATCAATTCTTTTCGCGTAGCCGGAAGCATATTCACAAGCAGACTTTTTCCATCTTTAAACCAGCTGATAGGATTGCCCATATTGGCATTAACAAAAGCTTCGGTTACCCGTTTTGCTGTTGCGGTTTCCAGATCAAGAATCCATACTTGCACACCGTTTTCAATGGTGTTTGTAAACGCCATTTTACTTTCGTCGGGCGACCAGTTAAAATTGCTGAGCTGCGCATCTTCGGGCAGGCCATTGATCTCGCGAGCTTCAGTCTCTTCAATTCCTTTGATCTTGATGTTCTTGTAAAAGGTGGTGCGGCTACCAATGTTGGTTTTAGGGTTGATACGCAGTCCGCCAAGGCGCAATTCCTCTTCAGAAAGTCCGGCGATGGTTTTATAACTGTCGCGATACATTAAAAGCATAGTGTCGCCTTCGGTATTCATTAACACCCAAGGAGCGCGCGGCACATCTACAAGATCTAAGATCTCTTGCGGAGGTTTTTGATAATCTAGATTTACCTGTGCAACTACCGAAGCAGTAAGCAGTAAAAACAAGCTTAGCAGGTTGATTCTTTTCATAGTTTTTGTGTTTGTTGATCTAATTAACTCTATGTCTATGCATTAGACAAAAAGGAAGTTTTTATACTGTTCTAATTTACTGAAAAAAGCCCGAAGCACCGTGTTAATGCTATGCGTGCATAGCTAAATAAGAAACTGCTAACACGCTACAAATTGAAGAAACACTATATTACAACGCTTATTAATTCTGTTTACTAACAGATTCTTAATTGAACTAGATTTTAATAAATTATGTATAATTCTCGAATTGCCGGAATGGGCGCTTACGTCCCAGAAAATGTAGTCACCAATGATGATCTATCGAAAATGATGGATACGAACGATGCGTGGATTCAAGAGCGTACCGGTATACAAGAACGCCGTCACATAAAAGATGGTGATGGCAACACCACAGCTGTGATGGGTGTTAAAGCGGCAAAGATCGCATTAGAACGTGCAAAAATGACGGCTCAGGATATTGATATGATCGTGTTTGCGACCCTGAGTCCAGATTATTATTTCCCGGGGTGTGGGGTGCAGGTACAAGAAATGCTGGAGATGCGCACGGTACCCGCGCTTGATGTACGTAACCAGTGTAGCGGCTTTGTTTATGCGCTTTCTACTGCCGACCAATTTATCAAAACCGGAATGTATAAAAACATCCTCGTGATAGGTTCTGAAAATCACAGTGGAGGTCTTGATATGACCACACGTGGGCGTAGTGTTTCTGTGATTTTTGGTGATGGGGCAGGAGCGGCTGTGTTAACCCGCGAGGAAGATAACGGCAAAGGTATTTTGTCTACCCATCTGCATAGTGAAGGAAAACATGCGCTAGAGTTGTCGCTAAAAGGACCCAGTACGATGGAGTGGGTGCCGGAGTTGATCGAGAAAGATCCACAGGAAGATATCCCGTATTATCCTTATATGAACGGACAGTTTGTGTTTAAAAATGCTGTAGTGCGTTTTGCTGAAGTCATTCAGGAAGGTTTGGCACAGAACAAACTCACCGCTGCAGATATCGATATGCTTATCCCGCATCAGGCGAATTTGCGTATCTCTCAGTTTGTACAAAAACAATTCAAGCTGAATGACGATATAGTGTATAACAACATTCAGAAATATGGAAATACTACTGCGGCTTCTATTCCTATCGCGTTAACCGAAGCCTGGGAGGAAGGTAAGATCAAAGAAGGTGATACAGTGGTTTTGGCAGCCTTTGGTAGCGGATTTACCTGGGCGAGTGCCATTATTAAATGGTAACAATTTTAAGAGTATACAAAACAAAAAAGGAACCCTGTTGGTTCCTTTTTTGTTTTGTATAATTGGGTTTAGCGGGTGAAAATATGATGTTGTGTAGCTGTAAAATAATCTCTAAAGATGAGATTAAGCGGATGTTGACTACTTGCGGCTTTGATTCCTAAACGGGGATGCAATTCAATTAAGAGCTGTGAAAGTCTTTTTACCGAAGCAGCTGCTGTCGTGTGTAATTCTTCAATCTGAACCGCTGTGAATACCGCATTATCAGCGGTTATCGTTTCAATTTGTTGCGCATAGTTAAACAGTTGGTTTGTGGCTTCGGTAGTAATTTTATGGGATTGTTCTAGTGTTTTTTGCTCTAGAAGTTTTGAAGCTTCCGCCAGATAATGTTGCGCCATCCCGATATAATTTACCCAAAGGGTGAGGTCTGCAAAGACCCTGAAGTTGATCTTAAAAATGTCTTGCGGTAAATAGAATTCATTGTAAACAAAACTAAAGTCCTGATGTACCAAATGATCAGTCACAGCAAAGGATTGGGTTGCTGTAGCTTGCAGTCCCATCGTATGCCAGTCGTCGATGATATGTACCGCCTCACGAGGTATTACAAAGGATTTAAAAACAGGTGAACCGTCTTCATTGAATGTTTCTTTTCCGTTTTCAATGATCTTTGCATTCAACGTAAAATGCGTAAGGTATGGCGCACCGGTAGCATATTTCCAGGTTCCGTTAAGACGGTAATGATCGCCTTCTTTGTGTGCAGTGCCAAAGAGTCCGCCGCTTCCTCCCAAAATAGGATTTGCTGAAGCCTTGAAGATCGTCGAAGCCGTTGTAGGAAGCAGATTCCCTATAAAATAATTGGCGCCGCTACAAAGCGTGACCGTCCATCCCAGACTGCCATCAATGCTGGCCAGTTGTTGTAGTGTCTTTAAACCTTCAGTAAGAGCTAATTCGAGTCCGTCATACGTTTTAGGCACCCAGATCTTCCAAAGTTGTTCTTCTGCTATTAATTTTAGGGTTTCCGCATCAAAAACCGATTTACCAAAATCCTGTTTATTAAGCTTCGCTAAGTTGCTCATAGCTTTCTTGTTTAATGAGTTTGCGCCATTTTAAATATCCCGAAGTACCTACGATAAAGAGAAACACGGTAAGACCGGCATAGATGTATAATTCTTTATAGATCAACAACGGGATCGAAATGATATTGCTGATGTTGAGGTATACCCAGTTTTCTATTTTACGTTTAGCCATCAACCACATTCCTGCCCAGGCAAATGCACTCACAACTGCATCCAGATACGGTACATCTGAGTCGGTATGCTGCGTAAGCCAATAGCTCATCAATATAAAACAGCCAAGAACAATACCGCCGGCTTTTAGGTGTTCGTTTTTTGTAGAATAGGCGATTGGAGCTTCTTGTTTTTCTTTACCAAATTTCCAGTACAGCCAGCCGTAAATGCTCATAGCGAGATAGTAGAGGTGTAGTAAAATATCTGCATAAAGCTTAGAATGATACAGCACCCAGATCCCGATAAGAATACCAATAATCCCAAAAATATAATTGTTGACATTGTTTTTGCGAGCGAGCAACACCTGTGTCACGCCAAAAGCGGTACCGATCCATTGCAGCCAGACAAAATTCATAAAAAACTCCTCCATTGTGATCAATTAAAATGTATGGAATGAGGAGATGAGCCCAACGGGCAGAAGCACACAAGTAGTGTAGTACAAAATCCCTACGCCGGTACTAACCGGATCAGGTGTGAGGTAAAGCCTCTGGGTATCATCTCAGCCTACAACAATTGGTGTAAGCACCCCATTTTCTGAAGACAAAGGTATTGTTCTAAAATTAAAAAACGCGCTAAATACGGTGAGATTTAGCGCGTTTTTCAATAAGAAGTATATTCTATTATTACTTTTTCTTGTGCTTGAATACCGGAAGAATCTTAGTAGAAACTTCTCCAAAACCTATTCGAGCAGCACCGCTTTTTTCACAATGCCCGCGTACGATCACGGTATCTTTATCTTCGATATATTTACGGTCACCGCCTTCGGTAAGTTTTACCGGTTTAGAACCCTTCCAGCTGAGTTCGAGCATCGAGCCGTAAGCGTCTGGTGTTGGACCGGAAATCGTTCCACTTCCCATCATATCACCACTGTTTACCGGACATCCATTAATGGTATGATGTGCCAATTGCTGACTCATATTCCAGTATAAGTACTTAAAGTTTGATTTAGAAACTACGGTCTCTTCTTTGTTTTCAGGTTTGATGCTTACTTCTAATTTGATGTCGAAGGTTTTCTTACCCGAGTAATTTAAATACGGAAGCAATTCTTTATCCGGTTTTGGACTTGTAGTTCTAAACGGCTCCAAAGCGTCTAAAGTGACGATCCAGGGAGAAACAGAAGATGCAAAGTTCTTTCCTAAAAAGGGTCCTAAAGGGGCATATTCCCAACGTTGAATATCTCGAGCACTCCAGTCATTGAACAAGACCAACCCAAAGATGTATTCTTCAGCCTGATCAGCAGGAATCGGTTGTCCCAATTCGTTAGCATCTGTGGTAATGAAGGCCATCTCCAATTCAAAGTCTAATTGGCGCGAAGGACCAAAAATAGGTTCGGTAGCTCCATTAGGCAACTTCTGACCTTGTGGTCTGTGTACCGGGATTCCCGAAGGAATTATAGAGCTGCTTCTCCCGTGATAAGCTACAGGCATATGCATCCAGTTGGGCATCAACTCGCTGTCCTTTCCACGGAAGAGTTTGCCCACGTTTGTTGCGTGTTCTTTACTACTGTAAAAATCGGTGTAATCTCCTACCTGTACCGGCAGTTGCATTTCGACCTCGTCTAGCGCAAAGATCACCGTATCGCGATGCTCTGCATTATCACGCAAGTCTGGATTGCTTTCTTCAAAAATATGAGAAATGCGGTTACGCACGGCGCGCCAGGTTTTGCGACCGTCTGCTATAAAATCATTAAGCGTATCCTGTAAAAAGATATCATCGGTGAGCGGTATTCCTTCAAAATAGCCAAGCTGATGTAACGCACCTAGATCGATGGCAAAATCTCCTATACGCGTACCAATGGTGATGATATCATCACGGGTAAGAAATACCCCAAAAGGAATATTTTGTATAGGAAAGTCGGTCTGGGCGGGAGTCTCCAGCCATGTTTTACGTTTGGGGTCGTTTGCTTTGGAAGGCATAAATTTTTAATAAAATGTTAGTAAATGCTCATTTCAAATATAGAATTAAAATAGTACCAACCAATTGGAATCACTACTTTTGCACCTAATTTAACAAACTTTATAAAGCATGCAACGGGATACTGAAATCTTTGATCTTATTCAGGAAGAAAAACAACGTCAACTTAATGGTTTAGAGTTAATTGCATCAGAGAACTTCGTCAGCGAGCAAGTGATGGAAGCTGCTGGCTCTGTACTTACCAATAAATACGCCGAAGGGTATCCCGGAAAGCGCTACTATGGAGGTTGTGAAGTGGTAGATGTGGTAGAGCAAATCGCCATCGACCGCGCTAAAGAACTTTTTGGTGCCGAGTACGCAAACGTACAGCCACACTCAGGATCGCAGGCAAATACTGCAGTTTTTCATGCAGTGATGAAGCCGGGCGAAACTTTTTTAGGTTTTGACCTTGCACATGGTGGTCACTTGACGCACGGTTCGCCTGTAAATTTTTCTGGTCGTTTATATAACCCTGTGTTTTATGGGGTAGATCAGGAAACCGGTTTATTGAACTATGATAAGATCGAAGAACTTGCGGTAAAAGAGCAGCCAAAAATGATCATCGCCGGTGCTTCAGCATATAGCCGTGAGATCGATTATAAGCGTTTCCGTGAGATCGCAGATAAAGTAGGAGCAATTTTATTATGCGATATGGCACATCCTGCTGGTTTGATCGCAAAAGGAATCATAGGTGATCCTGTACCACATTGTCATATTGTAACAACTACAACACATAAAACCTTAAGAGGACCACGTGGAGGTTTGATCTTGATGGGGAAAGATTTTGAAAATCCATTCGGAATCAAGCTGAAGAACGGAAACCTAAGAATGATGTCGTCTTTATTAGACAGCGGAATCTTCCCTGGAAATCAAGGTGGACCATTAGAGCACATCATCGCAGCAAAAGCGATCGCTTTTGGTGAAGCGCTTACTGATGACTTCTTACACTATATGGTTCAGGTTAAGAAAAATGCTGCGGTTATGGCGGCTGAATTTGTAGCTAAAGGTTATGATATCATTTCCGGCGGAACCGACAATCATATGATGTTGATCGACTTGAGAAATAAAGATATTTCCGGTAAAGATGCAGAAGAAGCATTAGGAAAAGCAGATATTACCGTTAATAAAAATATGGTACCGTTTGATACCCGTTCACCCTTTGTAACTTCAGGAATGCGTATTGGTGTTGCTGCCGTAACGACTCGTGGATTGGTAGAAGAGGATATGAAAAAAGTGGTTGAGCTTATCGATGCTGCAATTGTAAATTATCAAGATGATGAGAAGCTTGAAGAAATTGCAGGAGAGGTAAATAACATGATGGGACACAGACCTTTATTCAAGCATTAATATAACTTATTTACAAGTTACTTTGATGAAAACCGACCTAGATGGTCGGTTTTTTTGTTAAAAAAGAATCAGGATAGCGCAGGATGATTTTATTTCGCCGAGTGTTTTAATATAATTTATAGTCATCAAATTAGGGGTAACGATGTCTGCAAAAGTGATTTACATAATTGATGAAGATCGGGTGAACCGAGATCTCATTGAGCGTCTGATTAAGAACGAATATGGCCAAATCGTCATCAAACGTTTTGATTCTTGTGAAGCGGGATATAAGTACTTTTTAGGTGAGCAGCGCTTTACTATTAAGGAATATCCTGATACCATTCTGCTTTCAGGTAATTTATCTTCACACTGTATAGCAAGATTTCTCTCAGAGATCGAAACCTTTCAGCCGCAGATCGATAAGCGCACAGAGGTCTTTATGATGCTGGATCCTGGTTCCCTACAAAAGGCAGCTTTTGCAGATCATATTTTAGTTAAAGGTTATATTGAACGACCTATCAGACCTAATGCGCTTTTAAATATGGTTCAATCTTTATTGGCTACGGGTTAATGAATTTCGGTTACCGTGAACTTCTGTTCTCTAAAACTGATAACATCATCCTTTTGTGCGCCGGTAAGTAGTTCGCCAATAGGTGACGCGCTAGAGATACAGTACACATTGCCGGTTTCCAGTTTGAGTTCGCCATAAGGAATCCCGATAAGGTATTTTGCTTTGTCTGTGATGACCAAGCTTCCTTCGCCAATAATTGTATTGGGCGTCATACTGATGCGGTTTAAAAAATCCTTCTGTCTTTCTACTTGATCGATTTGCCCTTGCGTACGCTCCAGTTCCTGCTGAATCATTTCTACCCCCGTCTCATATTTATCTCCGGCGCTACTTTTGGTATCGCTGTCACGCGACTCGATAAGATTGGCTTTTGTTTCCTGCAATTGGTTGAGTTTTGCATTTAAGCGTAAGCGTAATTCTTGTATAAGTGCTTTCTTTTGCATCTAATTTTTTAGTTTTTAAGGCGGGCGAAATTAGTCTAAAACGATAAACAAAACGCATTATTTTTTCAAGGTACATCAAAATAAATTCTTGCCAATTTAATCAATTAACTCCTCAATATTTTTAGAATTCATAAAAGTGACCTGCTTAGGTTAGTGTATGAGAGTTGCCCCGGAGTTATTTCTTAACTTATGAGCATCAAGTCTAAACTAACACAAGGAATTATTTATGAAAAAACATTACGTTTTGTTATTGCTTTGCACGTGGTCGTACACAGCAATGGCGCAAACTATTCAAGGGTTTACTCCTCAAAGTGCACAGGAGCAGTTGGCTTTAGAAGCGCAATTTGATGCTAAGCTGAAAAAAGAAAATCTTGACGAATGGATGCAGTTTATGGCTGCAGAACCTCACTATGTAGGTACCGAATACGGTAAAAAGAATGCCGAATGGATGAAAGAACAGTTTGAATCCTGGGGATACGATGCTGAGATTGAAGAATATCAGGTATTGTTTCCGTATCCTAAGCTTCGACTTTTAGAGCTTACGGCTCCCACCACATTTAAAGCTGCGTTAGCACCAGAACCTATTGCCGAAGATAAATACACCCAGCAGGGAGAAGCCCTATTGCCCAGTTACAATGCCTTTTCTACAGATGGTGATGTGACTGCAGAGCTGGTATTTGTGAACTATGGCGTCCCTAAGGATTATGAAGAACTAGAAAAATTGGGAATTGATGTAAAGGGGAAGATAGTCATTGCTAAATATTACGGTTCGTGGCGCGGTATCAAACCAAAGCTCGCCGCCGAAAAAGGAGCGATAGGTTGTATCATTTATTCTGACCCCGCAGATGATGGTTATGTGCAAGGAGATGTGTATCCCGAAGGTGCTTTTAAGCCCGAAACCGGCGTACAACGCGGGAGTGTGATGGATATGCCCTTATACCCGGGAGATGTGTTAACACCGGGTTATGGAGCGACCAAAAATGCCAAGCGTCTCGACCGTAAAGATGCTCCTACCATTACCAAAATCCCGGTATTGCCTATTTCGTATGCCGATGCAAAACCCTTTCTGGAAGCCTTAGAAGGTCCGGTTGCGCCCGCTTCTTGGCGAGGAGGTTTACCGGTGACGTATCATATAGGTCCGGGACCGGCAAAAGTGCATTTAAAATTAGCGTTTGACTGGCAGTTGCAGCCGGCGTATAATGTTATTGCAAAACTTAAAGGAGCTACGTATCCAGACGAGTGGGTGATGCGTGGGAATCATCACGATGCCTGGGTTCATGGTGCCTCAGATCCTGTAAGCGGAATGGTCGCCTTGATGGAAGAAGCTCGTGCCGTAGGAGAATTGGCAAAAGCAGGAAAGAAGCCAAAACGTACGATCGTGTATTGTGCGTGGGATGCCGAAGAACCCGGCTTGATCGGTTCTACCGAATGGGTAGAAGATCATCAGGACCTACTTAAAGAAAAAGCTGTGGTATATATCAATACCGATGGGAATGGTCGCGGATTTTTAGGAGTGGGCGGCTCGCATACGCTGGAGACGATGGTTCAGGAAATCGCCAGCGATATCGAGGATCCGCAAACGGGAGTTTCACTTGTAGAACGTCGCGCTGCGGCCGCTAAAGTTTCTGGACGGGACAGTTCTTTTGGACTTTCGGCCTTAGGCTCAGGATCAGATTATACACCGTTTATTCAGCATACCGGGATCCCTTCCCTAAACCTTGGTTTTGGTGGTGAAAGTTCGGGTGGAGAATACCATACGATTTTTGATAGTTACACGCATTATACGCGCTTTAAAGATCCCGGTTTTGAATACGGAGTGACTTTAGCAAAAACTGCCGGACATATAACCTTACGCATGGCAAACGCCGATATTTTACCTTTTGAATTGAACGCGTGGTATAAAACGGTTTCAGAATATATGGATGAAGTTATTGAAACTACCAATTCCATGCGAAAGCAAGCTGAAAAGCAACAGCAACTGGTTGCAGAAAAAGCCTATGTGCTCGCCGCAGATCCTAAAGATAATTTGAAGGCTCCCACAGCAGAAAGCGATGTGCCTTACCTTGACTTCTCACCCCTGCAAAACGCTTTAGCTTCAGTAAAAGCAAGTGTTCAGGGATTTTCAAAAACCGATTTTACCAGCTTAAGTGCATCAAAACAGGAAATGGTAAACGCGAAGCTGAAAGATCTTGAAAAAGCTTTATTGAGCGACAGCGGATTGCCTAGACGTCCTTGGTTCAAACATCAAATTTACGCTCCGGGATTCTATACAGGTTATGGTGTCAAAACCTTACCCGGCGTGCGTGAAGCGATAGAACAAAAGAATTTTGAAGAGGCTCAAGAGCAAATTGAAAAGTTGGCAAAGACCTTTATTACTTTTAAGAGTAAACTTGACGAACTCGTAAAAATGGGATAAAAGGCTTCAAATAAACTAGTAATGGACCTCAGCTTTTAGCTGGGGTCTTTTATTACCTTAGTGTTAGAGAAACGATCGTGAAAGCCGTTTTTAGTAATTAAAAAAGAAATACGATCAAAAGGAATTAACCTGCATAGCGTACGCAAAGCAATAGTGCCTGCTCCCGGCTTTTTTCCATCTTTGGTCACTACCCTGGTGTTCGTGACATATTTACCAGCGGTTTTCTGAAAGAAGTATTCGGCAAGACCGTGATATAGCAAGAAGATAAGAATCACCATACCGTAACCAATGAATAGGAGAAAATCACTATTTGAGGTCACAAAAAATGAATCTAGTGATAAGCTACCTATGAGTACCAACAATACAAATACGATAAAGTCGATTAAAAAATTCACAAACCGCATCCATGTTGTGGTGACGTAATCCTGAATTTCCTGAACCGCGGTATTTTCTTGCGCTACTTTTTTAACCAAATGCGCCATACGCATTTTGTCAATTCCGCGGCGTTCGATTTCGGCTTCAGCAGCTTTTACGGTATGCGGTTCATAGTGATGCACCTGAACCGTAATGATTTTTA
Source organism: Leeuwenhoekiella sp. CH_XMU1409-2 (assembly GCF_037029365.1). Taxonomy (NCBI): domain Bacteria; kingdom Pseudomonadati; phylum Bacteroidota; class Flavobacteriia; order Flavobacteriales; family Flavobacteriaceae; genus Leeuwenhoekiella; species Leeuwenhoekiella sp. CH_XMU1409-2. Next base: position 22,487 of record NZ_JAYMEI010000005.1, read on the forward strand.
CCAGCTCTTCATCAGAACTTTGTTTAAGATTGATTTGCGGGGTTTGATCTGAACTCATTTAATTGCTTAAAAAGGTCTTCAAAGGTGCAATAAATTTTTCAAAACGCTCAATGTGCGGCAGGTGACCGGTGTTGGAAATTTCAACCAATTGACTGTTAGGGATTTTCTGTTGTGTAGCTTTCCCTAATTTGTCATACAGCCCCATCGTTTTGCGCACTTCGTCACTTACCAGATTCTTGCCTAGCGCAGTACGATCTCGAGTACCGATGATGAGTAAGGTGGGAACACTTACTTTCTCAAACTCATAGACGACCGGTTGGGTAAACACCATTTCGTAGGTAAGCGCTGCATTCCAAGCGATGGTTTCATAATCAGAATTAAGCGTCCAGCCTGCTAACAGATTTACCCACTCATCATAAGAAGGATCCCAATTCCCGTCGTAATAACTTTCTAGTTGATAGTTTTTTATTGAAGAATAACTCTTTTTCAATTCGTTTTTATACCACCATTCAACCGGTTTGTAAGGTACTTTCAACTTCCAATCTTCGAGACCAATAGGATTTTCTAAGATCAGTTTTTCGGTAGTTTCAGGGAACATCAAAGCAAATCGGGTGGCGAGCATTCCGCCCATCGAATGTCCTAAGACTGCAGTTTTTTCAACACCAATACTGTCTAAAACAGCCTTAGTGTTCAACGCCAATTGCTGAAACGTATATTGAAAATAATCGGGCTTAGCCGATTTTCCAAATCCTATTTGATCGGGAACGATCACACGAAAACCTTCTGCGGTCAAGGCTTCAATTGTGGTGCTCCAATACGCACCGTTAAAGTTTTTACCGTGTAACAGCATGATGTTTTTCCCGTTGTAGTTCTTCGGTTTGACATCCATAAAAGCCATTTCGAGCGTTTGGTTTTGAGCGTGTACCTCAATAGTAGTCACTTCATAAGGATACTCATAATTTGCCAGTTGAAGGTCTAGGAGTTCTAACTGATCTTCTTGAGCTTGAAGAAAAAACATACCGAAACAACAAAGGAGGGAAAGCATCAATTCTTTCAAAATAGCGTATTTAAAGGTTATATTCAAGATTACTAAATCTGCTACCAGCACTCAACTCTTTAATAAATCTTTAAACTATAACGGGAGAGTTTTTATCTATCAGATTAAATCTAAATTTGTGATCTATGAAACAAGCCAGCATAAGTCGACGCAGTTCTCTCAAACTTTTTGCCCTTAGCGGAACCACAGTACTCGCTATGCCAAGCGTACTTTGGAGTGCTAAGAACGTTGTAAAACCCTTGCGTTTTGGGATCATTACAGATTCGCATTATGCAGATCGTGAACCGGCAGGAACGCGTTTTTACCGCGATGCTTTACCAAAAATGAAAGAAGCAATTGAAGCTTTAAATGAAGGACAACTGGATTTTTTAATTCATTTGGGAGATTTTAAAGATCAAGGGGCAGAAGCAAATCAGCAAGAGACTTTAAAGTATTTGCAGGAAATCGAGACTGTTTTTCAAACTTATAATGGTGATGGCTATCACGCATTGGGGAATCACGATGTAGACAGCATACGTAAAACCGACTTCTTAAATACTATCAAAAATACAGGACAGAAGCAGGCCAAAAGTTATTATTCATTTGAAACTTCAGCGTTTGTTTGTGTTGTGCTGGATGCAAATTATGATGCAGAAGGAACTGATCATTTTTATGCTGAAGGTGCCGACTGGGAAGACGCAAACATACCGCAGGAAGAGTTACGTTGGTTTAAGCAGACTTTGAGCCAAGCGCAAAAGCCTGTTTTAGTTTTTTGTCATCATCCGCTTTATCCCTTTTATAAAGAAGGTTCAAAGTTTCATGTTACCAATCATCAAGAAGTGCAGGAGGTTATGGAAGCTTCTCAAAAAGTGGTCGCATGTTTTCACGGACACGTACACAAGGAAGAGTTCAAAACGATAAAGGGAATTCACTACATCACCCAATTGGGAATGGTAGACTATGAGGGACTCGAGAACAATAGCTTTAGTATCGTAGAACTCGACGAAGCTCATTTAAAAATACAAGGCTTTAAACGGGCGTCAGATTATAAAACGCCGCTTAAATAGCGATGGTCGTAGTGTTGTAAATTTCTTTAAGCACAAAATAGCTTTCCAAAACGCCAATATTTTGAATTTTTGAGAGTTTGGTACGCACAAACTCGTGATATTCCTCTAGACTTTCTAAGTGGATTTTTAAGAAGAAATCTACTTTACCTGCCATATGATAACATTCTTGAACTTCTACCAACTCTTTGATCTGACGCTCAAAAGTGTCAATAAATCCTTCATTGTGATAGCGCAGCGAGACCATACAGATCGCGGTCACAGGTCTATTGAGCATTTTCTTGTCAAGCAAGGCTACATAGTTTTTAATATAGCCTTTTTGTTCTAAGCGTCGTACACGCTCATATACCGGAGAAGCTGTAAGGTGCAATTGCTCTGCAATTTCTTTGGTAGTCTTTTTAGCATTCTCTTGTAGAATTCTTAAAATTTTCAGGTCGGTTTCATCAAGTTTTTCGGTCATGACAGATAAAATTACTGAACGAATAATAATATATAGATCGTATCAGATAAAAATAGGTTTAAAGTTTGTTTCAACAGAATAAAACACTTAGTTTTTTCTATTTAACAGATAATTAAAAGGTTGTTTCTGTCTGTTTTCTAATTTTATATTGAAAAATTGATAGGATATGAGCACACCGAAAATATTGATTACCGGAGCTTTTGGTCAGCTGGGAACAGCTTTAACTGAAGCTTTAATATACAAATACGGAAGCGAAGCCGTTGTTGCAACCGATCTAAATATTCGGGACGAATTCAATTGCGAGACCTTAACGCTCGATGCGACTAATCTTGAAGCCATGGATAAGGTGGTACGCAATCATCATATTACTCAAATTTACCATTTGGCAGCGGTACTTTCAGCGAAGGGAGAACAGCAACCTTTAAAAACTTGGGATTTAAACAATACCACATTTTTTAATGTTTTAGAGGCTGCACGTTTGAATGACGTTCAGAAAGTATTTTTCCCAAGTTCGATTGCTGTTTTTGGTCCAGATGCTAGACAGGAACACGTAGCTCAGGATTTTGGTCTCAATCCGACTACCGTTTACGGTATTAGCAAAGTAGCCGGAGAGCACTGGGCACGATATTATAACGCAAAATATGATATGGATGTTCGTTGCCTGCGCTATCCCGGTTTAATTAGCTATCAGTCGTTACCCGGCGGCGGAACTACAGATTATGCTGTAGATATTTTTCATAAAGCCATTAATAATGAGGAATTTGTTTGTTATCTTAAGCCTGATACACAGCTTCCTATGCTCTATATGGACGACGCGATAGATGCTACCATTAGAATGATGGAAGCGTCAAAACGCGATATCAAGACCGTAGGTTATAACATTCAAGGAGTGAGTTTTTCCCCAGAAATTATCGCTGCAGAAATCAAGAAAACATTTCCTGCTTTTGAGGTGACCTATCAACCAGATTCCCGTCAACAAATTGCAGAAAGCTGGCCGATTTCTTTAGACGATACTTGTGCCAGAGAAGAGTGGGGTTGGGAGCCCAGTTACGATCTAAAGCGTATGACCGAAGAGATGATCTATCGTCTGGAGTTAAAAAAAAATAGAAACCTGAGCGTTTTCGCCTAAAAATAAAATCATGTTTACATCTGTAAGAGAAAGTATACAACACGAATTAGAAGAGATAAAAGAAGCTGGTCTTTATAAAGAAGAACGCATCATTACTACACCACAGCGTGCTGAAATCAATACGCAGCAGGGGAGTGAGGTGCTTAACTTTTGTGCTAATAACTACTTAGGACTTTCAGCACATCCTGACATCATTAATGCGGGAATTGAAGCCATTCAAAGTCACGGGTTTGGACTTTCTTCAGTGCGTTTTATCTGTGGGACTCAGGATATTCATAAAGAGTTAGAGCGTAAGACCGCTGAGTTTTTAGGGATGGAAGACTGTATCCTGTATGCTGCGGCATTTGATGCAAATGGAGGTGTTTTTGAACCTATTTTGACGAAAGAGGACGCGATCATTTCAGACGAATTGAATCACGCAAGTATCATAGACGGAATACGTTTGTGTAAAGCAGCGCGTCACCGTTATAAAAATAACGATATGGAAGCGCTTGAGGAAGAATTGAAAAAAGCTTCAGGAGCGCGTAGAAAATTGATTGTAACCGATGGGGTGTTCTCTATGGACGGTACCATCGCACAGCTGGATAAAATTTGTGATCTGGCAGAAAAATATGACGCAATGGTTATGGTAGACGATTGCCATGCCACAGGATTCATTGGTGAGAGCGGTAAAGGAACTCATGAGTATAATAAAGTAATGGGTCGCGTTGACATCATTACCGGTACTTATGGTAAAGCCCTTGGCGGAGCCTCGGGCGGTTTTACCGCAGCTCGCAAAGAGATTGTAGATATGTTGCGTCAAAAATCAAGACCTTATTTATTTTCTAACACACTGGCACCGGCAATCGCCGGAGCTTCGATCAAAGCCATCGATATGCTGAGCGAGTCTGGTGACTTGATCAAAAAAGTGCAGAATAATGCGAAGCGTTTTAGAAAAGAAATGACCGATGCCGGTTTTGACATCATCCCTGGAGAGCATCCTATTGTTCCTATTATGCTGTATGATGCAAAATTAGCTCAGGAATTTGCAGCTCGATTATTGGACGAAGGGATTTATGTAATTGCCTTTTTCTATCCGGTAGTACCTAAAGAAAAAGCACGTATTCGTGTACAGCTTTCTGCAGGACACGAGGACGAACATATCACAAAAGCTGTAGCTGCTTTTACTAAAGTAGGTAAAGCTTTGGATGTTATTTAAGATACAACAACACACTTTTGAAATAAAAAAACCTCACGTCAAAGGCGTGAGGTTTTTTTATTTTTAAGTCAATACTTTGATCTTATTTGGTCTTAACATCAACAGCATCCAGCTTCAGGTTTGCAATATTGTTCGTGTTGTCAAGCATTGCATTTGAGGTTTTTAACTTGATGTTTTCAAACGAAAAATTAGAAAGCTCATATTGGTCTGAGGTTTCAATATTAAAGCCCATTTCGCAAGAAAGTTTGATATTTCTCATGGTGATATTATTGGCTTGAGAAGTGATCATATCTTTTTCACCTTTAAGGTTGAAAAATTGTGTCCAGGGTTTAATTAAGATCATACTTCTCACACTTCCTTTTATGTCTTCAATAGTGATGTATTCATAATGCTGGGGAGTGTCAGGACGCATTTTGAGCCAAAAAATACGATGTGCAGTATCTACAGTACTTCTGCGGAAAATGATGTTGTAATTGTGAATAGATTCACTTCCGCAAGTCAATGCACTGTGGCAAAAACCATAGGTGTTGTCTTCGATGATAATATTTCTATTTTCACCATTGTCTGGATCTTCATCAGCGTGTGGACCTTTTCCGCCTTTTAAAGCTACAGCATCGTCATTAACGGCCATGTAACAATTTTTGATCAACATATTTTGGCAGGCATCAATATCTACCGCATCGGTACTTGGTGCTTTTACAGGTTCTTTAGGAGAAGTGATATGCAGGTTTAAAAGTTTGATGTATTCACTTTTGTAATAATGCGTTGTCCAGAAAGGAGAGTTCTTCAGTTTAATATCAGAAATCTGAACGTTTTTACAATGAGAAATGTAAACCAGACGTGGGCGCATTTCATCTTTATTAGTACAATCAGGATTCCATTCTCGTCTTAGCCAGAAAGCTTTCCAGTAGCGCAGACCGTTTCCATCTAAGGTTCCCTGACCAGAAATGGTAAAGCCGTCAATTCCATCAGCATTTACAAGAGCGGGAAAATACTTGCCGGTTTCCCCTTCAATACGCGTCACCACAACAGGGAAATCGCTGATATCGTCACTTCCTTTTAGAACTCCATTTTCTTCAAGATATAAGTGTGTGCCCTGTTTAAAGAAAAGAGCACCGCTTAGAAAAGTACCTTCGGGCACAATAATTACGCCTCCGCCTTGTGCGTAAGCAGTGTCAATAACTGCCTGGATTTTTTCAGTCTGAATGCGCGTACTGTCTTTGACTACACCATAATCGGTAAGTCTATACTGTTTGCCCAAGGTAGCAATATCGGTAGGTGTGGTGTCGTGAAACCATTCTGGAATAATACTTCCGTCAGGAAATTTATCCTGAGCAAAAGCACCTAATGGCAGCACTAGTGTTAAAATTAATAAAGTATTAAGCGTGTAACTCTGGAGTGATTTCATCATATTTTTTACAATTCGATAGCACTTAAAAGTATTCATATATATCGATATAGTAATCCTGCGGTGTCCTGCAACGTTCAATCTATTGTAAAGTCAAAGCGATACTACTAGGAGGCTTGATTTGATGTAGTTTACTAAAGGTAATTGAATTAAAAAAAGATGCGCCGTTCTCCTATTAAGAAGGAACGGCGCACATTTATGAGGAAAAAATTAAAGTTAGAGCTTGGTTGTCTTGGGTTGCGAAGACTCCCGTGCTACAAGTTTTCCTTCTAAGGTTAGATACTCTGGTTTTGTATCTTTTTCTTTTAGCTTTTTAAGCATGATGCGCATAAGCTGTTCGGCCATTTCTTTAATAGGCTGAGCAAAAGCACTTATGGTAGGCGAGTACATTTCAAAAAACCCGCTATCGTCAAAGCTAATAATCCCCAATTTATTGATGAGATTAGGGTCTATTTGATGAATGCCTTTTAGGCCGCTTTGCGATAGGTAGTTTGTGGCAAAGAATATAGCGTCTATGTCGTTATGCTCTTTGATAAAATCTTTAAGCTTTTCTCGAGATTCACTAACCGTCGTGGTATTAAATGGTAATTTGAGCGTGATTTCATTTAAACCGGCTTCTTCAATTGCAGCGCGATAACCCGCTTCCCGATCTTGCATTTGACCTTGATCGAGATCTACCGTAATGTAGGCGATATTTTTATAACCGGAATCAATGAGGTGTTTGGTTGATGTTTTTGCACCTTCGAAGTTATTGATGACTACATAATCGGTATTTAGCGAAGGTATTTTTCGGTCAAAAAGGATAACCGGGGTTTCGTGCTCCATCAGATGTTTAATATCATCTTCAATACCTAATGGCGGAACTATAATAAAACCATCAACTTGGCGCTCGTGAAAAAGATGAATGAGATCCTGAGTGCGTTTTAAATCGTTTTCGGTACTGCAAAAAAGTACGCGGTAATCATTTTTATAAGAAATGTCTTCAATGAGTCGTCCTACTTTTGAAAAGAAATGGTTGCTTATATCTTCAACCATAAAAACCAAAACCCGTGTACTTCCTGTACGCAGGCTTCGGGCAACAAGATTAGGTTTGTAATTGATCTCTTTTAGGTAAGCTTCTACCTTAGCAATAAGTTCTTTTGATATTTTTTTTTCTTCTCCCTTTCCGTTTAAAACAAACGAAACTGTAGTGGTAGAGACGTTTAAAACTTCTGCAATGTCCTTAAGAGAAGGTCTTTTTTTCTTCATAGATAAGCTGAGGTGATTATTTTAAATAAAATTACCCAAAATGCTGTAAATCTAGGGTATGGAATTTTTAAATGTGTATTTCACACTAAATCGATTCAGCAATAGCAATAGCTGCGCGCATTTGGCTAAATACACTTAGTGGTTTCAAACTTGTATAAAAATGGCGTCAATTCGCGCATTGATTTTTAGTAAGTGTGATGTCGCCGTTATAATTTAGATCTGAAGCATTTTTAAAAGCCATCATTTTCCCAGACGAAGTAACCTCGCCGAACCCTTCAATAAGTTGGTCGCCGTCAATCTTAAAAGCAACTTGACGTGTACTTTCAATTCCTTCAGAAATAAAGGTATAGGTGCCAAGAATAATATTTTGATCTATTGAGCCACTAAAGCTACCAGAATTTCGGTCTTTTTCTGCGTAATTATAAATAAGTGTTCCTTGTACTATGGGATCTACCCGGGTGACTTGAAAGGTAATGTTTGAATTTTCATCAGAATATCCATAGCAACCTACACTAATAGGAAAGTTTGAAGCAGGTGTTTTTGAAGTATTTTGTTTACAACTTATTAGTAGTGTGAAGGCTAGAGCGAGATAGAGGATTTTTCTCATGGTGTAGTTATTTATAAAGACAGTCAGCGTACAAAATCAGGAGGATTTCTACGTAAGGATGCGTCTTATGTAGAGACTAAATTTTTATGAAAAATACAAAGAATACTACGTTGTCCTCAATAAAATATTCAGTTTTAGATCTCGTGCCTATTGTAGAAGGCATCACTGCAAAAGAAGCTATTGCACGCAGTTTAGATTTAGCACAGCATGCAGAGCAATTTGGTTACCACAGGTTTTGGATTTCTGAGCATCACAATATGGAAAGTTTAGCCAGTGCATCCCCGGTAATTCTTATCAATCATGTAGCGCAGGGAACAGAACGTATTCGTGTGGGTTCTGGCGGAGTAATGCTTCCCAATCACGCACCATTAGTTGTAGCAGAGCAATTTGGGACGTTGGCCACAATTCACCCTAATCGTATTGATCTTGGTTTAGGCCGAGCGCCGGGAACCGATCAACGTACAGCGATGGCATTGCGAAGATATCAACAGGAAACGGTTCAAGATTTTCCTAATAATATCAATGAGTTGCAAATGTATCTTTCAGAAGAAAACAGTACTGAAGCCGTACGAGCAACACCGGGAGAAGGGCTTGATATTCCGTTGTATTTATTGGGTTCGAGTACTTTTAGCGCTCAGCTTGCCGGTAAAAAGGGGTTACCCTACGCCTTTGCAAGTCATTTTGCACCCACTCATTTGCACGATGCATTACGTTTATATCATCAAAACTTTCAACCTTCTGCCCAGTTAGATAAACCCTATACTATGGCTTGTCTCAATATCATCGCTGCAGATACAGATGAGGAGGCAGAATACCTCGCAACCAGCGCAAAGAAATTTATGCTGGGTGTGATCCGTAATACAAGAAAACCATTGCCACCACCGGTGCAAAGTATGGACGCAGAATGGAGCACTATGGAACGTATGCAGATCGAAAAAATGATGTATTACAGTTTTATAGGTTCTAAAGAAACTATTGCTGAAGGATTAAAAACCTTTGTTGAAGAGACACAGGTAAATGAAATTATTGTGATCGCCAATATTTATGATCAGGAGGCGCGTTTAAAGTCGTACAAACTGGTAAGCGAAGTTTTTGATGCTATAGAAGTACTGGTTTAAGCGGGATTAAATTTCATACAATTCCAGTGGTAACTGGTCTGGATCTTCAAAAAAGGTAAAGCGTTTTCCGGTAATTTCATCAACGCGAATGGCTTCTGTAGTAACGCCTTTTGCATTGAGCTCATCAATGGCTGATTCAATGTCGTTTACCGAAAATGCCAGATGACGCAGGCCTTGCGCTTCAGGGCGTGAAACCCGTTGCGGGGCATTAGGAAACGAGAATAACTCAATAATATAGTTGCCATTTAAAGCCAGATCAAGCTTGTATGATTTTCGTTCCTCGCGATAAGTTTCTTTAATGATCTCTAGGCCTAAAATTTCAGTATAAAAAGTTTTAGATGTAGGATAGTCTGAGCAAATGATTGCGATATGGTGGATGGTTTGAAGCATAAGATAAAATTACCAGAGACAGTCTTGAAAATCGGTAAGCATATGAAATAAAAGTCCGATGGCGATTACTCTGCATTTTGGAATAAAAAACAAGATACAATACCCGGCGATAGCCCAATAGGAGTGAAGCGGATGAAAATTGATACTGCACCTATCGGGATCAAATATAGGGCTGGCTAGCAAATGATCAAGGTCAACAAGCATGGTGGCGATCATAATTAACCAGGCTTTAATCCAATACTCAGGAAAAAATACCCGGGCAATTAACCCGGGTATAATAAAATGTAAGCTGTAATGTACAAGTGTTTGTAACAAACTAAAGCTTTACTTATTTAAACATTTCAAGCCCGGGAATGTCTGGCATACCCTCTTTTGCCACTGCAGCAAGCTCTTGATCGTAAGTTGCCTTAGCTCTTGAAAGCGCTTTATTCAAGGTTAGAATAAGATAATCTTCTAATTGCTCTTTGTCTTCAAGAAGCTCATCTTTAAAGTCTACTTTCTTGACTTGTCCTGCAACGCTCACGCTAACTTCTATAAGTCCGTCGCTGCTTTTTTCATCTATATAAACGCTTTCTAAGCGTTTTTTTGTGTCTTCGGCTTTTTGCTGGGCTTCTTTGATCTTGCCCATCATTCCCATCATATCTCCAAACATAGTTTCAATTTTTAATTAAGAGTTGTTTTGCAAATTTAGTGTGCTTAATCGAGCTTAAGAAATTTAAAAAAATCTCGTTGATTGTAGCGATTACTGCTATTTTTGCGTTCTGTATGAAAAATCAATTAGAAGCGCTAAACGCGTCGGTTTTACCACCGGATGCCAAGCAAATACCTCACGAATTAGAAAAGCACGGTGATATTCGTATTGACGAATATTACTGGATGAATGAACGGGATCATCCTGATGTTATCGCTTATCTCGAAGCAGAAAATGCCTATTACGAGCAAATGACTGCGCATACAAAACCGTTACAGCAAAGGCTTTTTGAAGAGATGAAGGCGCGCATTAAAGAAGATGACGCCAGCGTACCTTACAAATACAATGGATATTGGTATTACACGCGCTTTGAAACCGGTAAGAACTACCCGCTGTATTGCCGAAAAAAAGAAACGATGACTGCCCCAGAAGAGGTGATGTTTGATAATAATGAAATGGCTGAAGGCCATAGCTATTTCAAGCAAGCAGGTTATTCTGTTTCTGAAAATAACGAGATCGCTGTTTTTGGTATTGATACCGTAAGCCGAAGACAGTATGTGTTACAGTTCAAGAATTTAGTAACCGGCGAGCTTTACGATACTCGAATTGAAAATACAACCGGCAGAGCGATTTGGGCAGGAGATAATAAGACTATTTTTTATACGCGGAAAGATCCTCAAACGTTGCGTAGTAGTCAGATATTCAAACACGTTTTAGGGACTGATCCTTCAGAGGATGTTTTGGTTTTTGAAGAAGAAGATGAAACCTTTGACGTGGGCGTTTTTAAATCAAAGTCGAAGGAGTATATTTTTATAGGTGCTTCAAGTACGTTAACCACAGAATACCGTTTTACCGAAGCAAAAGGACCTGATTTTGGGTTTAAGGTGCTGCAAGAACGAACAAGAGGTTTGGAGTATAGTGTTTCGCATTTTAAGGGGCATTTTTACTTGGTTACCAATAAAGATGATGCGACCAACTTTAAGCTGATGAAAACTCCGGTTAGTCAAACTTCAGCAGATAATTGGGTTGATGTGATTCCGCATCGCGACGATACGCTTATAGAAGACGTAGAGATTTTTGAAGATTTTCTGGTTATCGAAGAACGCAATGACGGTTTGAACAAAATCAATATCAAGCGCTGGGATGGTACGGCAGATTATTATCTTCCATTTGATAGTGAGACTTATACTGCTTACAGTGGTATAAATCCCGACTTTGATACGCAGTATTTACGCTATGCGTTTAACTCACTTGATACGCCGCCCTCTGTAGTTTCTTTCAATATGATCACTAAGGAAAAGGAAGTGCTTAAAGAAGTTGAAGTTTTAGGAGGAAAATTTGATAAAGCCAATTACGAGTCTAAACGCATTTGGGCCACCGCCGAAGATGGTGTAAAGGTGCCTATTTCTTTAGTTTATAGAAAAGGAATAGAACTAGATGGAAGTAATCCGTTACTACAATATGCCTATGGAAGTTACGGGATCACCACAGATCCTTCATTTTCCACTTCTCGATTGAGTTTGCTTGATAATGGGTTTGTGTTTGCCATAGCCCATATTCGCGGCAGTGAGTATCTAGGAAGAAATTGGTACGAAGACGGGAAATTGCTTAAAAAGCGTAACACGTTTACCGATTTTATCGCCTGCTCAAAACATTTGATCTCAGAAGGCTATACCAGTGAGAAAAACCTTTATGCTTATGGTGGTTCTGCTGGTGGTTTACTTATGGGCGCAATCTTGAATATGGCTCCGCAGTTGTATAACGGTGTGATCGCAGCAGTACCTTTTGTAGATGTGGTTACTACTATGCTTGATGACTCGATCCCACTTACAACTTCAGAGTATGATGAATGGGGAAATCCTAATGATAAGGAGTACTATGATTATATGAAATCGTACTCGCCGTATGATCAGGTAACGGTGCAAAATTACCCTAATATCTTGGTTACTACTGGGTATCATGACAGCCAAGTACAGTATTGGGAGCCTGCGAAGTGGGTTGCACGTCTGAGAGATAAGAATACTGCAGACACAAAAATTTACTTTGAAACCAATATGGATGCAGGTCATGGCGGGGCTTCAGGACGTTTTGAAGCCTTAAAAGAGACTGCTAAAGATTATGCCTTTTTAATTGATTTAGCAGGAAAAGCCAACTAAATCCAAATATTTCCCGTAAATTTGCAAGGTTTTAAATAACGGTTTTAGGAAATACTAAACGAGTACTCGAAACGATAATTCTTCTATGAAAGAACACCTTAACGTTTATAATGACGTCCTTCAGCTGGTAGGAAATACGCCCTTAGTACGACTTAACAGAATTACAAAAGACCTGCCAGGGTCTTATTTTGCAAAGGTTGAGGCGTTCAATCCGGGAAATTCTTCAAAAGACCGAATCGCGCTTTACATCATCGAAGACGCAGAGCGCAAAGGAATCTTAAAACCGGGTGATACCATTATAGAAACTACATCAGGTAATACAGGTTTTAGTATTGCTATGGTGAGTATAATTAAAGGTTATAAATGTATTTTAGCCGTTAGTTCTAAATCTTCAAAAGATAAAATCGACGCGCTACGAGCAATGGGCGCAAAGGTTTATGTGTGCCCTGCAAATGTGAGCGCAGACGATCCTCGATCTTATTACCAAGTGGCCAAGCGTATACATAGCGAGACCAAAGGTTCAGTTTATATCAATCAATACTTTAATCAATTAAATGCAGATGCGCATTATGCATCTTCCGGTCCTGAAATTTGGAAACAAACCGAAGGTAAGATCACGCATTTAGTTGCTTGTAGTGGAACCGGAGGGACAATTTCGGGAACCGCTAAATATTTAAAAGAAAAGAATCCAAATATTAGAATTCTTGGTATAGACGCTTACGGAAGTGTGCTAAAGAAATACCACGAGACTCAGGAATTTGATAAAAACGAAATTTACCCATATCGTATAGAAGGTCTTGGTAAAAACCTGATCCCAACAGCTACCAATTTTGATGTGATAGACTACTTTGAGAAAGTTTCTGACGAAGATAGTGCACATACCGCACGTAGGATTGCAAAAACTGAAGGTCTGTTTGTGGGGTATACCAGTGGCGCAGCAGTGCAAGGAACGATCCAAATGGCAGAACAAGGGGAGTTTGATCAAGATTCTAAAGTGGTAATTATGTTTCCTGATCACGGCCGAAGCTATATGAGTAAAATCTATAGTGACGACTGGATGAATGAGCAAGGATTCTTTGACAGTCAAAACGAATTTGCAGCACAAAAAATAGAATTTATTAAATAGTACTTTTAAATTGTAGAAGTACAATAGAATTGAATAATCCTAAATTGGTAAGAAATTAGAATGAATAACAAAAAGTATGAGTAGAAGCTTTTTGTTGGAATATTGATGTATGAAAGACTTATTTGACAAAATTTATAAGGACAAAGGTCCTTTAGGAAAATGGGCAGCACAGGCAGAAGGATATTTTGTTTTCCCTAAGTTAGAAGGGCCTATTTCAAACCGTATGAAATTTCAAGGTAAAGACGTTATTACCTGGAGTGTAAATGATTATTTAGGACTTGCAAATAACGAAGAAGTTCGTAAAGTAGATGCAGAAGCTGCCGCACAATACGGTTCAGCATATCCAATGGGTGCGCGTATGATGAGTGGGCATACTTCATTACACGAGCAATTGCAGGATGAACTTGCAGCGTTCGTTAAAAAAGAAGCAGCTTACTTGTTAAACTTTGGTTACCAAGGGATGGTCTCTACGGTAGACGCATTGGTAGCAAAAGATGATATTATTGTATATGATGTAGATGCGCACGCGTGTATTATTGACGGCGTACGTTTACATATGGGTAAGCGTTTTACCTACAAGCACAATGATATTGAAAGTATCGAGAAAAACTTACAGCGTGCAACAAAACTTGCGGAGCAAACCGGAGGCGGAATCCTTTTGATCTCAGAAGGTGTATTTGGAATGCGTGGAGAGCAAGGGCGCTTAAAGGAAATCGTAGCGCTTAAAGAAAAGTACAACTTTAGACTTTTTGTCGACGATGCGCACGGTTTTGGTACCTTAGGAGCTACCGGAGCTGGAGCAGGAGAAGAGCAAGGAGTACAAGATGGTATCGATGTATATTTTGCAACTTTTGCAAAGTCAATGGCAAGTACTGGAGCTTTTATTGCAGCAGATCAAGAAATTATAGATTACCTAAAATACAACCTAAGATCACAGATGTTTGCTAAGTCATTGCAAATGCAGTTGGTTGTGGGGGCGTTAAAGCGTCTAGATATGCTGCGTTCTATGCCAGAGCTTCGATCAAAACTTTGGGAGAATGTAGATGCGCTTCAAAATGGTCTTAAAGCACGTGGCTTTGATATTGGTACGACACAAAGTTGTGTTACGCCGGTATATTTAAAAGGAAGTATTCCTGAAGCGATGGCGCTTGTAAAGGACTTGCGTGAAAACCACGGCATTTTCTGTTCTATTGTGGTATATCCTGTAATCCCAAAAGGGTTGATTCTTCTAAGATTAATACCTACAGCATCTCATACCTTACAAGATGTTGAAGAAACGCTTGATGCATTTTCAGCAATTAGAGAGCGTTTAGAAAACGGAACTTATAAAAGATTGTCTGCAGGTGTTCAAGCTTCAATGGAAGCATAATTCACCAAGGATAACAAAATGAGGAGCCTGATTTCGAAAGAAATCAGGCTTTTTTTATGTCTTTTTTTAGAATTCATCCTAAATAAGAAGCCCAATTCTCTCCCTTTTTGAATTGCGGATTTCTCACTCTTCAAGAGCGTTCGTTAGACAATATATCAGGTATTGTGCAAATCGAAGTGATTCTTCGCTTGATAGATTTAAATCTATAAAAATGCTGTAATGTCGTTTAGGGTGTACTAGGGTTCCTTTATGCGAATTGCGACGTTATTAACCTATTCACAGATGTTATATGTCGAAATAGTTTCTTTTAACACAAATTTATAGACACCTTTAAGTTGTATTAAGTTTTTCATAACAATTAATTAACTCAAAATTCAACAAACATGAATGTGAAGGTAAAGTACATACTTGGGTTTGTTACACTGCTCTTTATGCAAGGCGTGGTGGCGCAAACCATTACCGGTAAGGTAACAGATAATACCGGCATGCCCCTACCCGGAGCAAATGTCATTGAAAAAGGAACGAGCAACGGTGCCTCAACAGACTTTGATGGTAACTACACTCTTGACTTAACAACTTCAGATGCGGTTCTTACATTTTCTTCTTTAGGTTTTACTTCTCAAGAAATTACTGTTGGAGATCAAACCGTTATTGATGTTCAATTACAAGAAGATGAGCAACAACTTGGTGAGGTCGTTGTAACAGCTTTAGGTATTAAACGAGAAAAGAAAGCGATCACGTATTCTGCGCAAAACGTAGAAGTTGATGAAGTTTCTGAAGCACGCTCGTTAAACGTTGCAAACTCGTTATCGGGTAAGGTTGCAGGTCTTAACTTTTCTACAACCTCAAACGGTGTAGGTAGTGCCTCAAGAATTACCTTACGTGGTAACAGATCGCTTACCGGGAATAACCAACCGCTCTATGTAGTAGATGGTGTGCCTATTAGTAATGGATCAGGAAACCGTAATTCTGATATAGATACGGGAGGTACAACACAACCAGACGGAATTTCAAACATCAACCCTGATGATATCGCAAGCATCAGTGTTTTGAAAGGTCCTTCTGCAGCCGCACTTTACGGTACACGTGCAAGTAATGGTGTGATTGTAATTACAACAAAATCAGGAAACGGAGCACAAGGAACAAGTATTACAGTTTCTTCAAACTTTATGGCATCTTCGGCATATAACTTATTGAACTTACAAAATGAGTATGGTCAAGGTACAAACGGAGTTTATGTTCCTAATTCAAGCTCTAGCTGGGGTGGTAGACTTGATGGAAGTCAGGTAGAAGCTTGGCAACTTGTAAGAAACCCTGACTATGATGGTCCAGCTACATACGCTTATTCTCCACAACCGGATAACGTAATTGATTTTTATCAAACAGGTTATAATCTTGCAAATAGCCTTTCTATTACTACAGGAAGTGATAAAACACAGGCATATTTCTCATATACCAATACTACTGCTGAAGGTATCGTAGGAGGAAACAAATTGAACAGACATAACGCAAACTTGCGTTTAAACAGTCAGCTTACAGATAGATTGTCTGTTGATGTTAAAACCAATTACATCGTTCAGGATATAGATAACTTATTGCGAACAGGTGAGGAGTCTATTGGTACATCAGCTTACTTATTACCACGTAGTATTGCA
This sequence comes from Leeuwenhoekiella sp. CH_XMU1409-2, assembly GCF_037029365.1. Taxonomy (NCBI): domain Bacteria; kingdom Pseudomonadati; phylum Bacteroidota; class Flavobacteriia; order Flavobacteriales; family Flavobacteriaceae; genus Leeuwenhoekiella; species Leeuwenhoekiella sp. CH_XMU1409-2. The sequence continues at coordinate 39,142 of NZ_JAYMEI010000005.1, forward strand.
CACAGTCAATATCGTGATTTTGAATATTATGATGCTGAAGGGCAATTACAAACAAACTACTTTAGAGATGAGGTAGGTGCGCCAGGTGGTAACCCATATTGGTCTGCACTTAGAAATGATGCTCGTACAGATAGAAGAAACCGTTTTATAGGTTTGGCTTCATTAAAGTATCAGTTTACCGATCATTTAAGTTTACAAGTGCGTACCGGTATCGATGATATGACAAATAAAACGTTTAGAAATCGCTATGCGACTAACGCGTTCAATAACAACTTAGGTGCTTACAGCGAATACTACGAGACTGTAAGAGAGATCAACAGTGACGCATTATTAGCGTATGAAAATAAATTTGGTGACTTCAGTTTAAATGTAAATGCAGGTGCAAACATGCTGAAGCAAACCAGTGCTTCTCTTACTTCTGGAGGTGTATTGAGCTTACGTAACTTCTTTGCTTTAGCTAACGTAGAAACTATTGGTTCATCTTCAACAAAGAGAGAAAAAGAGATTAATTCTGTTTACGGTTTTGCTCAGTTAGGTTACCAAAACAAATTATTCTTAGATGTTACTGCTAGAAATGACTGGTCTTCTACATTACCAGAAGAAAACCGTTCATTCTTCTATCCTTCTGTAGGTCTTTCTGGTATCATTTCAGAAATGGTAGAATTACCAGAATTTTTCACCTATGCAAAAGTGAGAGCTTCTTACGCAGAGGTAGGTAATGATACAGATCCTTATCAGTTAAGTCCACAGCTTTCTTACATCGGTGGTAACGGCGGTATGCTTTATGCGCAAACTACAGCAGCAAACCCTAACTTGATGCCAGAGATTTCAAATTCGGTTGAATTTGGTGCAGATGTACGTTTCTTAAGCAATAGATTAGGAGTTGATTTCACGTATTTCAAAACAAATACCAAGAATCAAATCTTCAGCATCAATACTCCAGAGTCTTCAGGATATTCTAATGCCATCGTGAATGGAGGAGAAGTACAAAACAGTGGTATAGAAGTATCGCTTACTGCAACTCCGGTAGAAACTGAAAACTTCTCTTGGGATATTTTAGCAAACTATGCTTCATATGATTCAGAGATCGTTTCGATCTTTGAAGGAAGAGACGAACTTGTTTTAGGTCAAGGACGTTTAGTAAGAAGTAAAGTTGTTGTTGGTGGTCAATATGGTGACTTATACGTGCAAGGTTTCCAAAGAAACGATGCAGGAGAAGTTATCGTTAATGAAGCGGGTATTCCGTTAGCAACAAATAGTTTTGATGTTTATGGTGGTAACTTTAACCCAGATTGGACCGGTGGTCTTAAGAACAACTTTAGATACAAAGATTTCTCTTTAAGCTTCTTGATCGATATGCGTATAGGTGGTGATGTGATCTCATATACTCAAGCTAGACAAGCAGGTTTAGGGGTAAATGAAATGACTCTTGCAGGTCGTGAAAATGGTTTTGTTGTAGATGGTGTTGTAGACAATGGTGATGGTACATACTCACAAAACACGACAAATATTACAGCAGAACAGTACTGGACCGCTATAGGACAGCGTACTCCGGTAGCAGAGCCGTTTATTTTTGATGCAACAAATATTCGTTTAAGAGAATTGGTTTTAGGTTATGCAATGCCACAGCGTTTATTAGAGAACTCACCTTTCAAAAGTGTAAATATCTCTTTAGTAGGTCGTAACTTATTCTTTATTCTTAACGAAGCAGAATATTTTGATCCTGAGCAAGGAGCAGGTACCGGTAACCTTCAAGGTATAGAGTCTTTTAACATCCCTTCTACAAGAGATTATGGGGTTAGTGTGAAATTTGGATTTTAAAAAATAGCAAAATGAAAAAATACTTAAATATAAAAACAACAGCTGTTTCGCTTATGGTCGCATTGGCTATTGGGTGTACAGATGATTTTGACGAGATAAATACAAACGATAATACCCTAACAACAGATCAGCTTGACGCGAGTCTTGCAGGGCCTGCATTTGCTTCGGCACAGTATGCTGGGACCCACAATGGTTCATATTCTTCTCCGGGAGTTGATGATCAGGGAACTTGGGGTATCGCGACAGGAATTATTTCTTCAACCTTCGTACAGTATATGAATACTGGTTTTAGTACCGAAAGAAATGCTTTTGGAGGCTTTGAATCACGTGGATGGTTGAGATTTTACACCGTAGCAGTACCAGCATTGCAAAATGCAATGTTAGCAACTGAAGGTGACGATGAAGCGCAGGCAATTCTAAAAATCTGGAAGGTATTTATGTACAACCAGATGACAGATCATTACGGTCCTATTCCTTATACTGAAGCAGGTTCTGGAGCAGAAAGCGTAGCCTATGATTCTCAAAGTGAAATCTATGATGACTTTTTTGTTCTTCTAGATGAAGCAGACGCTGTATTGAGTTCAACTTCTGAGTCTACAGCCGGACTTTTTCAAACTTCAGACCGTATCTATAATGGAGATATTGAAAACTGGAGAACTTTTGGAAACAGTTTACGTTTAAGACTTGCTTTAAGAATTTCTGATGTAGATCCTCAAAGAGCACAAACACAAGCAGAATTGGCTGTAGCCAACGGAGTTATGGAAAGTAATGACGAGAGCGCATATTTTGCAACAAGTGATATTACTCCTAACAACTTAAATATGATTGTTAACAGCTGGGGGTATTATATGACTGCTTCTATGGAAAGTATTTTAAAGGGATACGATGATCCACGAATGGAAGTTTGGTTTGCACCTACTGAAGATGGAGAGTTTAGAGGTCAGCCTGCAGGAGGTTTAAATGACCAGTTTGGTACTACTGAATTCTCAGCATTTAACGATGATGTTTTAGGTAATGACTACAGAGAAACTAAACCTATCGAAATTTTAATGGCTGCTGAATGTTACTTAAACAGAGCAGAAGGAGCATTAAATGGATGGAATATGAACGGAAACGCAGAAAGCTTCTACGAGAGCGGTATCCGTTTATCTATGAACCAATGGAATATTACAGATTCTGCTGCGATTGATTCTTACATCGCAGGAAATTCTACTCCGGTTGTACCAGTAATTACAGAGTTATATCCTGATCTTGATCTGTATGACACACCTGTTGATCTACCGGTAAGCTGGTCTGCAAATGAAGCAGAACAACGCACGCAGATCGCTGTACAAAAATATCTTGCACTTTTCCCTGAATCTTGGGAAACCTGGGCAGATTTAAGAAGAACAGATGAGCAAGTGATCTATCCTCTTCTTTATACAGATAATCCTGATGCAGGAGTAGGTACATCATTGATGAAACGTGTGATCTATGTAACTAATGAGATCTCTTCAAACGGAGAAGCAGTTACTGAAGCGATCAACCTACTTGGAGGTCCTGATACCGGTGGTACCAGACTTTGGTGGGATGTGAATTAAGCATTCAATACTTAATATTGATATTTAAAAAAGCCCCGGATATTCATCCGGGGCTTTTCTATTTTTAAGTTTTCAAGCGTTTAGAAAGTGAAGATTAACCTTCTCCTAATAACTCCTGCATTTTAGCAACTAAGGCTTCACCGCGTAAGTTTTTATCAATAATGACGCCTTCAGCATCAATAAGATAGGTGGCAGGAATAGCAGTTACTCCATATTTACGAGCAACCGGATCTTGCCATTCCATCAGGTTAGATACGTGAAACCAGTCCATCTTATCGTTTTCTATAGCAGCAAGCCATTTATCTTTTGCAGAAGCACGGTCTAAAGAAACACTTATAATGTTTAAACCTTTATCGTGATATGTATTGTACACTGAAACTACATTTGGATTTTCTTGACGACAAGGTTTACACCAGCTCGCCCAAAAATCGATAATCGTATATTTTGATCCCATAGCATCCGCAAGAGCCAATTCTCCTCCTTCTGGAGTAGGTGCGGTAAATGCCGGAGCTTTATTTCCTATTTCTGCCTGAGCAGCTGCCGCTTCCTGAGATTTAAGTTTTGCGATCATCTCATTAAGACGTTTTCCTTTTTTGGTTTCTTTTAAAGAAGCATCAAGATTTTCAAATAATTCTTCAGCCTCGCTCGATTCAATAGCGCGGGTTCCTACAAGTTCAGAAAGACTGATAATACTAATAAATCTATTAGGATGTTCTTTGATCAATTTTATACGTCTTCTGGTATCTGCCTCGTTAATTTGCTCAAACTCGTTACGAATGATGTTAACCTTTGCAGTATCGCCACTTTGCATAGCGGCCATTCCTTCTTGTTGAAGTCGTTGCTTTTCATTGTTAGAAGTCACCACATCATCATAATACAATTTGAACACGTCGTTTTCTGCGCCGCCATCAACTTCAGAAGTGTATAAGCTGTCTTTGTAGGCCTTTATAGAAATCTCTTCGTTTTCAGAAATAAAGAAAACATTACCACGAATTTTTTGAAAAGATAATGCCATCAATTCTGAATTTTCAACAGGATCTTCAGTAAAACTGAATTTTCCATCTTTGATAACTGTGGTGTCTACATTGAGAATTTGATTGTTGATGTCAATTTTCTGCAAGTAAACATAGGTTCCATTATTGATGTCGGGTGTGGTTCCTGTAATTTTAAAATTTCCATCAGAACCACAGGATATAAGTAGCATTGTTGCTGCAAGTGCTAAAAAATATTTATTCATTATAGAGGTATTTAATTAGGCGTGCAATATACGGGATTTTGAGGTTTAATCGATGATCGGTCAACGCATTGAAAATAGGTTTAAGTTTTTATAGCCTGGCGTGTAAGTTTAAACCTTTGTTAAAGACCAATAGGTTCTAACGGGTTCCCATCAATTTTAGTATTTTGATTAGAAATAAAAGGCTTATGGAAGATTTACAAGAGTTTCCACTGCAAGTACAATTGAGTTTCGCTAAGGTTTTAGAGGAATTTAAAAAGCGCATGAAACAGTCGCAAAATGAGGTTACTAGAGAGTACCTCAAGTCGGTCTTGAACTATGCCGAAAGCTATCCAGAATTGATTGAAGGAATAGAAGATCCTGATAAGATTGACGAATATCAGGATATTTTAGGGACGCTTTTAGACAATCTATTTCCGGCAGCATTGACCAAGAATGAGATCAAAGCGGCTACGATGCCTTTTATGAATAAGATCTTTAATCCTACCAAGCGTTTTTCTGCAATTATGAATGATGCCGGTGAAGATTTTAGTCTTTCTATACGCAATCTTGATCCTGAATACTTTTATATCATCGGATGTGTGATCATTCTGAATAGTTATTACAACTACGAGATCGATTTTAAACGTCCGCTTTTTTATGAAATTCCAGATAAAAATGGTGTGATGCGTACGTATAGAGCGTCGATGAATGCCGATTTTACCTTTTGCGAGCCTACCGAAAATTCTATTGAAATCACTCCTGAGATCGTAGATAAGCTTATAGAAAACGGTGATGACTTTGATATGTGGAAAGAATATTTTCCTCCAAAAAGCTGGATTCTTAAAGGGCTTACCATTTTAAATTTAACCGATGTTACGGTAGATGATTCAATTTCTGACTTAAAGAGTACGTTACTTTCTCAAAAAAACATCAAAACTGATGCTGAAAAGCAGTTTCAGAGTATATTCAGTTCGATCTTTAATATTCCAGATCTACAAGTTGGTTTTACCGAGTTTAATCAGGAAGACGACTGTTTTACTCGAATGAACGGCGGTGTAGGCTCTAGCTTTATTTTGAACGATAAGATGCGCACAGATTGTAGACAAAGTATGTGCGAGTGTTCTTATGACACTTTAATTAAAGACAAGAAGTATTTTACCATTGCAGATGTTGATGAGTATGCGCATAAGCATAGTTCAAATATGCTGGCAAAAAATTTACAAGCTCAAGGTATAAAGAGTTGTATTCTAGCTCCTGTGGCTAGAGGTAACGAACTTATGGCGGTGCTTGAGTTGGTCTCTACTAAGAAAAATGCACTTCATAGTCTTAATGCGACCAAGTTGGATGATGTGATGCCATACATTGTTTCAACGGTAGAACGTAAAAAGTTTGAGTTAGAAAACCGAATCAAAGCCGTAATCCAAAGTGAATGCACAAGTATTCATCCTAGTGTATTATGGATTTTTGAAGAGGAGGCTAAGCGTTTTATAGCCAATCAAAACCAAGGAAAATTTGCTGCGTTTAAGGATATTGCTTTTGAAGATGTTTATCCTTTATATGGTCAAATAGATATTGTAGGTTCGTCTGACGAGCGTAATAAAGCAATTCAGCAGGATATTTTGATTCAGTTGAAAATGGTTCATACTATTCTTGAATTAGCGATAGAAACAGCTCCGATGCCTATTTACGAGCAAGTAAAATTCAGGATAGAAGAATTTACAGAACAAATTACCGAGCGTTTGAATGCCAATAGTGAAAGCGAAGTGTTTGCTTTGCTCCAGGATGAAGTCAATCCGTTATTGAGTCATTTAAACACCAAAATCCCTGAACTTAAAAAAGCGATCGATAATTATAAAACTTCGATCAATAAAGATACGGGGTTGATCTATGAGAACCGCAAGAATTACGATGATACGGTACAGTTGATCAATCAAAATCTGGCAACGTTCTTAGACAGAAAACAACAAGAAGCACAACAGATTTTTCCACATTATTTTGAGCGTTACAAAACAGACGGTGTAGATCACAACATCTACATTGGTGCTTCAATGACGCCTAGTGATAAGTTTAATAAAGTATATCTCTATAATTTGAGATTGTGGCAGCTGTGCACGATGTGTGAAATGGAAAATCATTTTTACCACAAGCAGGAAGGGGCAGAGCTACAGCTTGATGCAGCTTCTTTAATTTTGGTTTTTAGTACTACGTTGTCTATTCGATATCGAATGGATGAAAAGAAATTTGATGTAGATGGAACGTACAACGCACGTTATGAAATCATCAAAAAACGCATCGACAAAGCGTTAGTAAAAGGAACCGAAGAGCGTATCACACAAAAAGGAAAAATTGCGATCATTTATTCTCAGGATGCAGATGCTGAAGAATACACGAGATATATCAATTACCTGCAGCGCAAAGAATATTTAGGTACCGAAGTAGAGTATCTAGAATTGGAAGATGTACAAGGTGTAGTAGGATTGAAAGCAATTCGTGTAAATGTATTATACACTTCTAAATTGCCTAGACAAAATGATGAAGAGACGATCACTTACGAAGATCTCATGGAAATCTTAGATTAATAAGCTCACGTTTACAAATTAAAAAAGCCCCGATTTTCGGGGCTTTTTTAATTTTGAATGCTGATTTAAATTAACCAAAATGCGATAATAAAACTTATTACCGAAACGATAATTCCAACCATAAAAACGGTATAGGTTTTTCTCAATAGCAGGTATTTCTTATTGAGCACCACACCGAGAAGGTATAAATCTTTTGTAAGCGCCTCGTAGATGTAATCTTTATCATAGATGATCTCATTGATCGCCCATTGATATTGATCATATTTCATTTTATGAAAATTCCCAAAGAAAAGGATGTTCACCTGTTTCTTCTTTACTTGCTCACGTGTAAACTCTCCTGAAGTTACATTGGGCCGTGTAGAAAGGATAGACATAATGATCGAAGCAACACTAAAGATCACAAGAATTAATGTTGGGATCAATAAGTGACGGTTACTTGGCGCATCTAGTTTTGGGATCATATTAGAAAGTGCCAGCGAAATAATAATCGCATTTACAGATAATAAAATGTTGGCTTTAGTATCTGCAATATCACTTAGTTTGATATGATTTCTTAGCGTAGTACGATATAGGGTTTGAACGCCACGATCTGGACTTTCATCTTTATATTTGGCCTTCAGTTTGGCTTTTACTTCTTCTTTTCGGTATTTTTTCTTCTTCTTTTTTTCTTTCTTAAGGAGAGAAATTAAATTCTCATCTTTTTGACTTTTCCAGTTGCGCGCTGCATAATCGGTATAAAATTTATGCTTGTGGGTAAACATTTGAATGTTTTCCTCGCGCCACTCTGCCGGAGAGAATTTTTTGGTTTCAGTCAACAGTAATTCTTGACGCAGAAACTCGCTGGTTTGTGCGTAATAATCTTTGGCAAAATGCGAATTATCGGCATCTTTTAAAATGCGCTCTAATTCGTTTTGAGGCTCAACACCCATTTTGGTCGAAGCGATAAGTTGCTCGACAAGTTCTTGAGTTTCGGCATCGATATTTTCCTTTGCCATATATTCCTTAGCGATCTCGACACTTGCTTTTTCGTGCCCGTCTCTAGTAACGGTATAACCGGTATCATGAAGCCATGCGGCTAGTATTAATGCCTCTTTCTGTTTAACATTAATTTGAGAATTTTCGATGATTTCCTTTGTACTTTTAACAACTCTCACAGTATGGTTGTAGTTGTGATAGAGATAACTGTTTGGAAGTTTTTCCTTGAAAAGTTCTAAAACAAACTGATCTGCTTTTGAAAAAGATTCTGTAGATTTTTCTGCTGTTTCAGCCATAGAGTATACTTGTTAAAGTAAGGAAAAATACGAAAAAGAATTTCCAAAATAATTTGCATGATAAAAAATAACATACTTCTAACACTTATTTTACTTCTGTTTTTTTCGGCTTGTGCAACCTATACTTCAAGGTATAAAGACGGCGTAGAGCAAGGGATTTACCCAACATCTAAGAAGGTTGACAGAACCTTTTATCTGTTAGGAGATGCAGGGAATTCTGAGATGGGTCAAAGTACAGAAGGCATTAAATTATTTAAGAAATTTTTAGACAAAGCAAATGATGATTCTTCATTTGCTATTTTTTTGGGTGATAATATTTATCCTGTGGGGATGCCACCAGAAGGCACTGAAGAACGTCCACTGGCACAGCACCGTCTAGATGCACAAGTGGAGACTTTTGACAACTACTCAGGAACTCCCATTTTTATTCCCGGAAACCACGACTGGTACAACGACCACTTGCACGGTTTAAATCGCGAAGAAGAATATCTAAAAGAGGTTACGGGGCTTGATGATATCTTTTTGCCAAAGGACGGCTGCCCGCTAGTGAGTTATGATATTAATGAATCGGTTCATTTGATCATTCTAGACACACAATGGTATCTTGAAGATTGGGATAAGAGCCCGAAGATCAATGACAATTGTGATAACATTAAAGACCGTGAAAAATTCTTTATAGAGCTTGAGGGGGAGATTAAAAAAAATCAGCAAAAAACGCTGGTTATAGCTATGCACCACCCAATGTATACCAATGGGGTTCACGGTGGGAAATTTGCAATAGACAAACATTTATTTCCTTCTCAACAAAAAATTCCTGTGCCTATTTTAGGTTCGCTCGTTACGCAGATCAGAACGCAAGGCGGTGTTTCTAAGCAAGACCGCTTTAATGAAAAGTATAACGAATTGATGAAGCGCATTCGTGTCCTGGGTCAAACACATAAGAAGATCGTTTTTGTTTCTGGTCACGAGCATGGCTTACAATATATAGAACATGATGAAGTGCGGCAGATCGTTTCAGGATCAGGTTCAAAATCATCTTATGCTTATTTGGGTAACGACGGACTTTTCAGTTCTGACTATGAGGGATTTGCGAAACTCGATATTTTTGAAGACGGTTCGTCCTGGGTTCAATATTACGGTACCAATCAGGAAACCGGTGAACCGGAGTTATTTTTTCAGCAAGAAGTCTATGCGCCTGATTCAATTGTAGATTATTCACAATTGCCTACAAGCTTTCCGCAGACGTTAAAAACCTCAGTTTATTCTATTGAAGAAACCCAGCGTTCAGATCTTTTTGAAAGTGTTTGGGGAGAACATTATCGCGAGGTTTATGGCAAACAAATAACAGCTCCAGTAGCACTTCTTGATACGCTTTATGGAGGATTGGAAGTTGTGCGTCCCGGCGGAGGACATCAAACGGTATCACTTCGTTTAAAAGATAAGAGTGGAAGAGAATATAATATGCGTGCCTTGCGTAAAAGCGCGGTTCAGTTTTTACAAAAGGTTATTCTGAAGGAAAATGCAGATATTGAAGAAGATCTTGACAATACACTACCGGAATCTTTAATACAGGATTTTTATACTTCTGCACATCCTTACGGAGCTTTTGCCATCCCAAGATTGAGCGAGGCCGCTCAAGTATTACACACGACGCCACGTCTTTATTATGTACCTAAGCAACCCGCTTTAGGTAAGTATAATGAAGATTATGGAGAGCAACTTTACATGATTGTAGAGCGACCAGCAAAGGAATATTCGGGAGCTACTTTTGCATATCCTGATGATATTGAAAGTACAGATGATATTCTTGATAAACTGCGTAGCGATGAAGAAAACATCGTAGATGAACAAGCTTATATACGCGCACGTATGTTTGATATGCTTGTTGGAGACTGGGATCGTCACAATGATCAATGGCGCTGGGCAGAATATAAAAATCAAAACGGAAAGGATGTTTTTATACCTATCCCAAGAGATCGGGATCAGGTGTTCACCAATTTTGACGGAGCGATTCTCGACATTGCACGAACACTTTTTGGTATGGCGAGACAATTTCAGGTCTATGATGAGAATCTTGACGATATGAAATGGTTTAACAACGCAGGGATTAAACTTGATCGGGCATTAGCCCAGCGCTCGGGAAGAGCGGTTTGGCACGACGAAGCGCAGTTTATAAAAGAGCACATCACCGATGAGATTATAGAAGAAGCTTTTAACGATTTGCCTCCGGAAGTACGAAGCGGGCAGTCTATAGATGAGATCAAGAAGAATCTTAAAGGGCGCAGAGATAATTTGGTAAGCATCGCAGATTCGTTTTATGATTATCTGGTAGAATTACAAATGGTCACCGGGACAGATAAAGATGATTATTTTGAGATTACCCGATCTGATGATCAAACGCACGTAAAGGTTTATAGAATTAAAGGGGGAGAAAAAGCAGATGTAATGCTTGACCGCACCTATTATTCTGATGAAACCAAACAATTATGGATTTACGGCCTTGATGATGATGATGTTTTTGAAGTGAAAGGAACCGGAGATAATCCAATTTTTATGCGAATTATTGGAGGGCAGAACAACGATATTTACCGCATCAAGAATGGAAGAAAGGTAAAAGTTTATGATCACGAAAGTCTACCCAATACCATTGAAGAGCGGGGTGGAGCAAACTTTAGACTTACCGATGTTTATGATTACAACACCTACGATTATCAGAAACAAATATTACGCACCAATGGAATAACACCTGCTTTTGGGTACAATCCAGACAATGGGATCAGTCTTGGTTTGACAGACGTTTATACCATTCAAGGCTTTAGACAAAACCCGTTCTCGCAACAGCATCGCTTTAAGATGTTATACTTTTTTGCAACAAGCGGACTGGATTTTAAGTATAGCGGTGAATTTGCAGGGATAATGAACGACTGGAATTTATCGCTAAGTGCGCGTTATACGACACCTAATTACGCCAGAAACTTTTTCGGCTACGGAAACGAGACCAGTAACAATGATGATGAACTGGGAATGAATTTTAATCGCGTGCGTTTAAGCAGGCTGGAAGCATCTGCCGGACTCTTGCGTAATTCAGATTATGGAAGCACTTTTTCTATACGTGGGCTTTTTGAAGGTATTGAGGTTGATAATAATTATTTGAGGTACATTGATATTGTTGATATCATAGAACAGGAAGAGCGTAAGTATTTTGCGACTCTTGATGCAAGTTATGAGTATCACAGTAAAGACAATGCACTGGCGCCCACCCGAGGTATGGATTTTGTTCTAAACGGCGGGTTTACCAACAGCCTTAGCGAGAGCGGGAAGCGTTTTGCTTACCTCAATCCTAGTCTGGGATTTTATAATGCAATAAGTGCCAACCGTAAATTGGTTTTAAAAACGACAGCACGCAGTCAGTTTAGATTTGGAGATAATACTGAGTTTTATCAGGCTGCAACCCTAGGGCAAGCAAATGGGTTACGCGGTTACCGTTTTGACCGTTTTACCGGAGAGCGTTCTTTTGCAGCTTCGGGAGATTTGCGATATGCCTTTAACACATTCAAGACCGGTTTTCTGCCGTTACAAATAGGTGTTTTTGGCGGTTATGATTTGGGTCGTGTATGGTCAGATCTGGATGAGGGGTCAGAGCGTTGGCACGATTCCTACGGCATCGGGTTTTGGGTAAATAGTGCAGATGCTTTGAGCGGTACATTTAACTTATTTAAGTCAAGCGAAGGGTATCGGGTTTCGTTTGGTTTTGGATTTAATTTTTAGAATAATTTTTGCCGAAAGGTGTATAACATATGAAAGAAGTAGATCACATAGATAATTCAGACAGTGCAGAAAAGCGCGAACGCATAGACACCATCAATCTTGAGTATTTAAAAGTAAAAGACTTTGAAGAACTCAAGGAGATCATGATCGCTGTTTATCCCAATATTCCAGATCCTTATTGGAAGAAAAAGGAGCTGCAAAAACTGGTTTCCATTTTTCCGGAAGGTCAAGTAGTGGTCAAGGTAAACGGGGAGATCGCTGGTTGTGCCCTTTCTATCGTGGTAGATTACGAGAAGTTTTCTGATTCGCATACCTATATGGAAATCACAGGCGATGAAACTTTTAGTACGCATACGCCCAAGGGAAATGTATTGTACGGTATAGATATCTTTATTTCTCATAAGTACCGTGGCATGCGCATTGGTCGACGTCTTTATGATTATCGTAAAGAATTGTGTGAGAATCTTAATTTAGAACGCATTGTTTTTGGCGGAAGATTACCCAACTATCATCAGTATGCCAAAGAACTTTCTCCAAAAGCCTACATAGAGAAAGTGCGTGCGCGTGAGATTAACGATCCCGTGCTTGACTTTCAGTTGAGTAATGATTTTCACGTAAAACGGATTATTACAAATTACCTAGAAGGAGATAAGCAATCAAAAGAGTATGCGGCGCTTTTAGAATGGGACAATATCTATTATCAAAAGCCGGCAAAAAAGCCAAATGCGATCAAAACCGTTGTACGTTTAGGCTTGGTGCAATGGCAGATGCGTACCTATAAAAATTTTGAAGAACTTTTTGAGCAGGCCGAATATTTTATCGACACCATTTCTGGGTATCGTTCAGACTTTGCATTGTTTCCAGAGTTCTTTAATGCTCCGCTTATGGCAGCGTACAATCACTTATCAGAACCTGATGCGATACGAGAATTAGCAAAATATACCGAGCGCATAAGAGATCGGTTTAGTGAGCTTTCGGTGAGCTATAATATCAATATCATTACAGGGAGTATGCCGTATATGGAAGACGGTACGTTGTATAACGTGGGATTCTTATGTAAACGTGACGGTACGATAGAAAAGTTTTATAAACTGCACGTAACACCGGACGAAGCCAAAGCCTGGGGGATGAGCGGTGGCGAAAAACTGAAAACCTTCAATACCGATTGCGGTAAGATTGGAATCCTCATTTGTTATGATGTTGAGTTTCCAGAATTGGGTCGTTTACTAGCAGATGAAGGAATGGATATTCTCTTCGTTCCCTTCTTAACCGATACGCAAAATGGATACAGCCGTGTGCGTCATTGTGCGCAGGCACGGGCTATTGAGAACGAATGTTATGTGGCTATCGCCGGAAGCGTGGGGAACATCCCAAAAGTACATAATATGGATATGCAATTTGCACAAAGTATGGTGTTAACACCCTGTGACTTTCAGTTTCCTACAAACGGCGTTAAGGCGGAAGCGACGCCAAATGCTGAGATGATTCTCGTTGCAGATGTAGATCTTGATCTATTGAAAGAACTAAATCAATTTGGTAGTGTTCATAATTTGGTAGACCGAAGAAAAGATTTATTTCAGCTTAAGTGGAAGAAAAAATAGCCTGATCAATTGCTGATGGGTAACAGCTGAAAGTTGTCCTTTTCAATTTCGACCACCTCAAAGGTTGAAAACAACCATTCCCTTTGAGCGGCATTGAGTTGTTGCGTTACATCTTGCTCAAAAGTTTTGTTTACTCTGGCATTGGTGAAATCAGCATCTAATAATTTTGTTTTTACCAGACTCACATTACGCAAATCTGCAGATGATAAGTTAGCATTTTGCAGGTTTGAATAATCTAAAATAGCATTTTGTAAAACGGCATGTTCCAGATTGGCCTCTTTTAGGCTGGCATAAGTAAGGTTGGTCTCGTGTAACCACGTATTTTGAAGATTTGCTTTTTCAAAATCAATCCCGTTAAAACTTGAATTTCTTAAGTCGGCGTTAGATAAATCGATTTGTATCAAGTCTGCACCTTTTAGTGATAGATTGCGTAGTTCTGCATAGGTAAAATCAAGACGTTCAATGAGTCTTCCGTTAGATCGTGAACGGGCGGTCGTGTTGAGGTTAATTCCTGTTTCTAATAAAGAAACCAACAAATACCCGCGTTCGGGGCTTGTAACTCTTGCGATTAAGCTATCGTTTTCCAGATATTTATAAGGTTTCAGCATTTTGCTCAAGGAAATGAGTCTACCAGCCGTTGCATCGTCAATCGCGTTAGCACTGCTTCTGGAAACATCGGTGCTTATTTCTTTCAGCATATTGTCCATAATGAGCAAGGTTTGTCCACGGCGCTCTGCTTCTTGTAGGTAGGTTTGTTGATCTAAACGTTTGTTTTGTTGTTTAAACATTTCGCTTTGACCGGTGATCAACATATTCTGTTTTCCTAAATAATAGGTTTGAAAAATGAGTAGGATAGAAGGGAGTACAGCAGTAAGGATCAATAAAAACCCTACTCGTGTCAATCTGATAATTATGCTGCTTAGCAAGTCTGAAAGGGTCTCTCTGGAGACGCGCTGCTGTTCTGCGATTTCGTCCAGAAATTTCTCAATGCTCTTTTTTAGTTGTGCGCCTAAAATAATTCCTGAAGAGCGTTTGAGAAAATTCCAACCCAGTTTACGGCGGTTCTTTTTCTTGTTTTCCTGACGGTCTAATTGCTCCTTGAGCTTTTGATTTTCGGCTTCTAATTGAGAAAGTCGTTCTTCAATCATAGTATTATTGTCTGATGCAGCTTAAAAATACTATAAACGCTGCGCATTGCAGCATGTTGCCTTTATAAAAACGAGATGATCTATTTTAGACTGAATTCATAGAGATTTCCTCCGGTTTGCGCGCGACGCTCATCAACGAGATATAGTGTAGAATCGTTTTTGAAAGCCACACCTTCCTTTTGAGAATTGTAGCCGGTCTCATAAGTCGTGATATCTCCTGAGAAAAACCTTTCTTCTTTAAAATTAGATAGAAGCAATATTTTGTTGGTTGTAAGGAGCGCTATGGTTTTTCCATCTGAAGAAATAGCTGCACCTGTGATCGCACAAGTATTTAAATCATCACAAACGTAATATTCATCTATGAGTTCGGCTTCAAAATTGCCGGGAAGTGCAGGTAATTTGTAGACTTTTGTAACACCGTCAAAGTTGCGGCTTCTGTTTCGGGTAAATAAATACAGGTATTCATTTTTATAAATGAGCGACTCTATATCAAAGTTAAGATTCTTAAGATCTGGTGGATAATCTTCCTGATCAGATAAGGTAAACGTAAGGCGTTCTGCTGTGGCTGAAGTTGCGTCGCGGGGAAGCTCATTGAAGTTTCTAATAATGTAAATAAATTGGTCTTCCCGGTCGTTCTCATTATTTCCTGTATCAGAAATGTATAAGGTACCTTCAGCATCGTTGGCCAAATCTTCCCAGTCTTCATTGGGAGCGTTACTTATTTTTAATTCCCTTACGATGTTTCCTGAAGTATCCAAGCCGTAAATTATGTTTGGATTACCGTGGTCTGTAGCGGTATAAATAAGGGTGTCCCCTTCAAACAAGGCAAGACCTGAAACTTCTGCTAACGTTCGTTCAAGGCTGCCTTTCATTTCCAATTGGCCATAATCTTGACAGCTGATTAAGAATAAAGCAAAACTAGCACCAATTAAGAACCGTAGCATTGTTTTTAGCGTTTAGAATTATCAGAATTAGCTATGGTAATGGTTTCTGATCTAAATTTATTTTTACCAAAATCTAGCGTACGAATTGGGAATGGAATATTGATATCGTGCGCGTCAAAAGCCTTTTTGATAGCAATAATGGCACGGTCTTGAGCGACTAACATATCTTTTCTTTTGGTCACCGGTGCCCAAAAACGCGCTACAAAGTTAATAGAGCTGTCGCCAAAACCTTCGTAGAAAAATTCGATATCTTCATTACTTTGCTGCTCAAACTCGTTTGTCAATGTTTCAATAGTTAACTTTTTTACAGCTTCTAAGTCACTCTCATAGCCTACTCCACAACTCAAAAATACACGAGAACGTTGGGTTTGACTCCAGTTTTTAAATGGCGAGTCAACAATGTTTGCATTAGGGATAATTACATAGTTGTTATCAGCTTGTCTAATGGTAACGTTGCGTAAGGTAATATCTTCAACAATACCTGAATAATCGTTAGATTCAACCCAATCACCAAGCTGAAGTTTAGGCATAAAACTTAAAATCACACCGCTAAAGGTGTTGTTTAAAGTTCCTTGTAAGGCAAGACCTATTGCAAGACCTACAACACCGGCACCTGCAAGAACTGATGTAAGTACTTTATCAAGATCCATAATTCCAAGGGCAATAAAAAAGCCGATGAGAACAGTGATGGCAAAGGCAGTTTGACCTGCCATCACTTTTATTGAATCTTGCTTCACACCACGCATCAAAATATTGCGAACAAATTTTGAGACGTATTTAGCACCGTGCCAAAAGAGTACAAAAACTAAAACCGCAACAAGAAAATTGGGCAATTTTAGAATAAAACTTTCACCCCATCCCTGAAGTTTCTCAATAAGTTTGTAAAGGTCAAAACCAAAAATGGTCCAATCAGAATTTGTGTTTTCTTGAAGTAAAAGCATATGTACGTTTTGGTTGATTAGTTCTGTTGTATAAATTACGATTTTTTATGCGTTTCAGATTTTGTCATTCTCCAACTGTCAAGCATCCAACTCGTTTTCTCAAGTTCTCTGATGTAAGCGCCTAATAAATCAATTGTTCCCTCATCGCCACCTTCATCTGCAAAATTTACGGTTTTGCGCATCTGTGTGAGTAGTTTGCCGTGATCTTCGAGTAATAGTTCTATCATTTCTAAATCGGCAGTTTCACTAGGGGATTCTTTGAGGTTTGCCATTTTAAGATATTCTGATAAATGGCTAACGGGCTGGTATCTCAGCGTCAAAATACGCTCGGCAATTTCATCGATCTTGATCAGGGTGTCGTTATACATCTCTTCGAACTTTTCGTGAAGATCGAAGAAATTTTCACCCACAACGTTCCAGTGAAAGTTGCGCAGTTTTTGATAATAAATATGATAATCTGCTAATAAAACATTAAGCTGCTCAACGGTAGCTTCAGTTTTTTTTGGATCTAAATTTAAATAGTTCATGATCTAATTATCGTAAAAGTTAATACTCAAAGTTAAGCGGCATTTTTCACTTTAAGAGCGTGTTAAAACCGTTTAGTATAAGTTTAACTGGAAAACCTAAAAGTTGTTAAGTTTACATTTTTCAGTTAAAAAAAAGTTAAAATTATGTGTGAGAATTACACCACTTTATAATACATTAGCAAAATTCAACCCTACTTCATTACTAAAATGAATTTTACAGATTTACAAAGCAAGCGCGTACTCGTCACCGGAGGTTGCGGATTTATAGGATCTAACCTCACTGAAGCGCTCTTAGAGGCAGGAGCTTCTGTTACTTGTCTAGACGATTTATCTACAGGAAAGAAAAAGAATATAGAACCTTTTCTAGAACATGACAATTTCAGTTTTATTGAAGGAGATATACGGGATTTTGAAACCTGTAAAAAAGCTGTAGAAGGATGTCAGTATGTAAGCCATCAAGCTGCGCTTGGCTCTGTTCCACGTAGTTTAAAAACTCCTTTGCTTACACACTCGGTTAATGTTACCGGATTCTTAAATATGATGGAGGCTTCTCGACTTGCCGGAGTATCCAAGTTTGTCTATGCCGCTAGTTCTTCGACTTACGGGGATAATGAAGCTTTGCCAAAAATCGAAAGCGAGATCGGAAGACCGCTTTCTCCCTATGCAGTAACCAAACTTGTAAACGAATATTACGCTGGTGTCTATAAGCGTAATTATGGTTTTAATTCTATTGGGTTACGTTATTTTAATGTGTTTGGCCCAAAACAAGATCCCGACGGAGCTTATGCGGCGGTGATTCCGAAATTTATTTCATCCTTACTGAATAAGGAGTCTCCCGTGATAAATGGTGATGGTTCTTTTTCTAGAGATTATACCTATATAGACAATGTGGTGCAGGCCAATTTATTGGCGTTGGTTACCGACAATAAAAATGCACTTAATGAGGTGTATAATATTGCCTACGGAGCGCGTACTTCTTTGATTGAATTAGTAAATTTGCTCAAAGATCGTTTGCTTAACTATAACAGCGATTTAATTGACATTCAACCTAAATTTGGACCAGAGCGACCGGGAGATGTTCCTCATTCTTTAGCTTCTATTGCCAAAGCAAAAAATCTTTTGGGATATGACCCAGAATATGATTTGGAGGCAGGAATCAATAAGGCAATTGACTGGTACAAGCAAAATTTAGAAACAGATAAAGATAATTAATGAGCATTGCAATTATTGGGTTAGGTTATGTAGGACTACCTTTAGCACGTTTATTTGCTACAAAATATCTTACGATAGGTTTTGACATTAACAAAGAGAGAATAACCCAATTGCAAAGCGGTTTTGATAAGACCGGCGAACTTGATTCAGAGCATTTAAAGGCTGTTCTTATAAATGAGACTTCTGCTTCAAAAGGTTTGTTTTGTACTTCAAATCCCGAAGATCTTCAGCAAAGTGATACCTATATCATCACTGTCCCAACACCCATAGATAAGAATAACAACCCAGACTTGACTCCTTTAGAAAAGGCAAGCAAGTTGGTAGGAGGTTTTTTAAAGAAGGGAGACATTGTAGTCTTTGAATCTACGGTGTATCCTGGTGTTACCGAAGAGTTTTGCATTCCCATCTTGGAGAAAGCCTCAGGTTTAATTTTCAATACAGATTTTTATGCGGGATATTCTCCAGAACGTATTAATCCGGGTGATAAAACGCATACTGTTGATAAAATAAAAAAAGTGACCTCGGGATCTAATCCTGAGATCGCACAACACGTTGATCAACTATACGCTTCAGTAATTACGGCAGGAACTTTTAAAGCAGCATCAATTAAAGTTGCCGAAGCTGCCAAGGTGATAGAAAATTCACAACGCGATATAAATATTGCTTTCGTTAACGAGTTGGCAAAGATTTTTAATCTGCTTAATATTGATACGCAGGCTGTTTTAGAAGCAGCAGGTACAAAATGGAATTTTCTTCCATTTAAACCAGGTTTGGTTGGTGGGCATTGCATAGGTGTTGATCCATATTATTTGGCTCAAAAGGCAAAGCAAGTAGGGTATCATCCTGAAATAATATTGGCAGGAAGAAAACTCAACGATAGTATGGGCCCTTATGTAGCCTCGCAGGTGGTGAAATTGATGGCGAAAAAAGACATTAAGCTTAAAAACAGCCGCGTTCTTGTATTAGGAATTACGTTTAAAGAAAATTGTCCCGATGTACGCAATACCCGCGTAATAGATATTATACAGGATTTAAAAGAATACGGTGCTCAGGTTTCGGTTTATGATCCGCAGGCAGATGCAGAATTAGTAAAACTTGAATATGATATTGAACTCCTACAGCATTTGGAAGACAAGCTTTTTGACGCTATAGTTCTTGCCGTAGCGCATCGTGAATTTGAGCAAATTGATCTTGAAAAGCTTAAAGCCAATACTGCTGTGGTTTATGATGTTAAAGGCTTTTTAACCGAAGGTGTAGATGGAAGACTTTAAATCAAAAAAGATACTTTTTATTTTTGGTACGCGGCCCGAAGCTATAAAGATGGCGCCGGTGATTAAATCCTTTCAAAAGGAATCTTGTTTTGAAACTAGAATCTGCATCACCGCTCAACATCGGGAAATGTTAGATCAGGTATTGCACTTTTTTGAACTTCAACCGGACTACGATCTTGATTTAATGCAAAAAAACCAGGATTTAACAACGTTGACTTCAAGAGCCTTGGTTGCATTAAAAGTTCCGTTTGAAGATTTTAAACCTGACCTTGTTTTGGTTCACGGGGATACCACCACCACGATGACCGCAAGTCTAGCTGCATTTTATGCAGGAATTAAAGTGGGACACGTTGAAGCAGGTTTACGCACCTTTAATTTGCAATCACCGTTTCCAGAAGAGCTCAACAGACAGTTTACAAGTAAGATAGCCGATTTCCATTTTGCGCCTACCCAACAGGCACAAGCCAACCTAGTTGCGGAAAACATTATAGAAGAAGGAATTGTGATTACGGGGAATACGGTGATCGATGCACTGCAAGAGACGGTACTTAAAATAAAAAAGTTAAAACCGTCATTTGCAGCCGGTATTCCTTTTGAGTCGAAGAAAATCATTTTGGTTACGGGACACCGCAGAGAGAATTTTGGAGATGGAATGCAGCGGGTTTGTAATGTTTTGAAGGAAATCGCTTTGGCTCGTGAAGAAGTTCATTTCGTTTATCCTGTTCATCTTAATCCCAACGTACAAACAGTTGTGGAAAAGACGTTAGGAGGAGTGTCAAATATTTCTTTGATCGCGCCTTTAGAGTATCCTGATTTTGTTTGGCTTTTAAATGAGTCCTATTTTATTATTACAGATAGTGGCGGAGTTCAAGAGGAGGCACCAAGTTTAGGTAAGCCGGTAATCGTCACGCGGGATACTACAGAACGACCCGAAGCAGTAAACGCAGGTACCGTAAAACTAGTGGGAACCAATGCAGAACAACTCAAGACCGAAGTCCTGGAGCTTATCGATAATGTTGAAGCCTATAAGAAAATGAGTTCAGCACACAATCCTTATGGCGATGGTAAGGCAGCGCAGCGCATCGTTAATTTTGTAAAAGATAGACTTTAGTCTAAGGTGTTAACAAATGTGGTAAGCGGTGGTTTAACCTATAATCTTTCCTAACTTTACCGCGTATGGAATTTTCTTCAAAGTTATTAGAGCAAGCTGTTTATGAGATGTCTCAGCTACCGGGTATTGGTAAGCGTACAGCCTTGCGTTTGGTTTTACATTTACTGCGCCAACCTGAAGCACAGACCGAGCAATTGACTGAAGCTTTAACAGGATTACGCACCGGTATTAAATTCTGTAAAAACTGCCATAATATTTCAGATACCGAATTGTGCGAGATTTGTGCAAACCCCAATAGAGAATCGGCAATTGTTTGTGTGGTCGAAGATGTTCGGGATGTGATGGCTATTGAAAATACGAGTCAGTATCGCGGGCATTATCATGTTCTAGGCGGAAAGATTTCTCCGTTGGATGGTATTGGTCCGCAAGATTTGACGATTTATTCTTTAATCGAAAAAGTAAAATCAGGAGCCATCGAAGAGATCATTTTTGCATTAAGTTCTACTATGGAAGGGGATACGACCAATTTTTACATCTATCGTCAGCTTGAAGGCCTTAATGTTAAAACATCTACTATTGCACGTGGTATTGCGGTGGGAGACGAACTTGAGTTTGCAGATGAGGTTACTTTGGGAAGAAGTATCCTTAATCGTATTCCTTTTGAAAACTCCCTAAAGCACTAAGCGATGCTGCTTTCGGTAATTGTTTTAACGTATAAAGTTCCCTATCACTTACTTCTCTGTGTGCAAAGCGTTGAGCGTTCAATAGCAAGTATTGATGCCGAAATTATTGTTGTAGATAACAATTCTCAGGATGAAACAGAAGAATTAATTACGACCAATTTTGAGCGTGTTATTTTTCAGCAGAATAGTGAGAATCTAGGATTTGCTAAAGCCTACAACCAAGCGGTTCATACTGCAAAGGGCAAGTATGTATGCATTTTGAATCCAGATACGGTTTTGCCAGAAAACTGCTTTAAAACTCTTATTCCATTTGCCGAAAAGCAACCTAATTTTGGAGCTTTAGGACCACGATTGATTGATGGCACCGGGCATTATTTGCCAGAAAGTAAACGCAATGTCCCTGATTTTAAGGTCGCATTTAAAAAGATGACCGGCGATACTTCTAGATATTATGCCAATCAACTTGCTCAGGATGAAATAGGGGAAGTTCCTGTTCTTGTTGGTGCCTTTATGTTGGTAAAGAAGCAAGCATATTTGAAGATCAAAGGTTTTGATGAGCGCTATTTTATGTATGGGGAAGATATCGATTTGAGTTACAGACTTACTCAAAACGGATTTAAGAATTATTATTTTGGGCAAGTTTCTGTTATTCATTTTAAGGGTGAAAGTACTGTAAAAGACCGTAAATATAATTTGAGATTCTATGGTGCGATGCAGTTATTTCAGCAGAAACATTTCTCCCAGGGATTTTTTATAGACAAAGCTTTGGCTTATGGTCTTAAATGTTTAGCCTTCAGTAAATCTAAAGTTGCCTCAAAAGAAGAAGATCAGAAAGAAAAGACAGCAATATTTTGGGTTTACAAAGGAAATCTGGAGCAAGAAGAATTAAAAAATATACCTTTTCAGATAAACCAGGTGATAAATTTTGAAAAGGAAAAGGAGCTCCAGAAATTCAATAGCAAACTGATTTTTGATTTGAATTTCTTGAAGTTTTCCGAAGTGATTGATGCCTTTCAGTTGTTAAAAAACAACAAAAATAGGTTTCGCATACGACCTTCAAATTGTAATTTTATCCTTGGAAGCGACACCTCTACAAGTCGTGGCGAACTATTAAAATGGTGAGCGGTAATTAAAAAATCGTTTTCATAAGCTTTATTTTAGTAAATTCGCAAAAAATTATAGTCTACTAATATTTATTTTGATAATATGGCAAAATTTGAACTGAAATTACCGAAAATGGGAGAAAGCGTTGCTGAAGCTACAGTGACAAACTGGCTCAAAGAGGTAGGCGACTCCATTGAGATGGATGAACCGGTAGTTGAGATTGCCACAGATAAGGTTGATAGCGAGGTTCCTAGTGAAGTTGAGGGCGTATTGGTAGAAAAACTATTTGATGTTGACGATGTTGTAGAGGTTGGTCAAACCATTGCCATAATAGAAATAGAAGGTGAAGGCGCTGAAGAAGTAAGCACTGAAGAACGTGTTTCAGAAGAAAACGTAGCTGAAGAAGAACCAGAAGATGAGGCTGTAGCACAGGCAGCGCAAATGCTCGATCAGGGACAAGAGACGGCTGCGGCTCCTGCTATTACAAATGACGGTGCCCGCTTTTATTCGCCACTTGTAAAAAATATTGCTCAGGAAGAAGGTATAGCGCAAGAAGAACTTGATAAAGTACCGGGTACCGGACTCGAAGGCCGTGTGACTAAAGATGATATTCTTAAGTATGTGGAGCATCGTGGAAAGAAGACTACCACTTCGGAAACCAATACGCCGAATGCCACACCAAAAGAAACTACATCAGCAGCAGTACAAACACCGGTAAGTGTAAATGGAGGTGATGAGATCATCGAAATGACTCGTATGGGGAAAATGATTTCAAAGCATATGATGGCATCAGTGCAAACATCTGCACACGTACAATCATTTATTGAAGTTGATGTAACTACGATCTGGAACTGGAGAAATAAAGTAAAAGCTGAATTTGAAAAGCGAGAAGGTGAGAAGCTTACGTTTACTCCAATTTTTATGGAAGCCGTTGCTAAGGCAATCCGGGATTTTCCATTGATCAACATTTCAGTGGATGGCGATAAGATCGTCAAGAAAAAAGATATTAATTTAGGAATGGCAGCAGCTTTACCGGACGGTAATTTGATCGTTCCGGTAATCAAGAAGGCAGACCAACTCAATCTTGTGGGAATGGCGAAAGCTGTTAATGATCTTGCTTCACGAGCACGTGCCGGTAAATTAAAGCCAGACGATACACAAGGAGGAACCTACACCGTGACTAATGTAGGGACCTTTGGTAGTGTAATGGGGACGCCAATTATCAATCAGCCGCAAGTGGGGATTTTAGCCCTCGGAGCTATTAGAAAGGTGCCAGCGGTAATTGAAACACCAGAAGGTGATTTTATAGGTATTCGCCACAAAATGTTCTTGTCGCATTCGTATGATCACCGTGTGGTAAACGGTGCTCTTGGAGGACAATTTGTACAGCGTGTTGCACAATACTTAGAAGCCTGGGACGCCAACCGAGTGGTTTAAAAGTTAAACTAAGATTTAAAAATTTTAAAGATCCTCTCCATACAGAGAGGATTTTTTATGCACTTTTCTGAAAATTAAGCGAAATACGATTATAGCTTTTCAAAATGTTTATCATTTGGAATAGGTAATTGTACTTTTGTAGAAATTAAAGCAACCTATGAACTTAAACTTAACCAGACCTATTTGTTTTTTTGATCTGGAAACCACAGGAATCAACGTAGCTAAAGACCGTATCGTAGAAATTTCAGTATTGAAAGTCTTACCTAACGGAAAAGAAGAAAAGCATACTTGGCTGGTAAATCCTACCATCCCAATACCGCCCGAAACTACAGCGGTACACGGTATCAAAGATGAGGATGTGGCAGATAAACCTACGTTCAAAGAATTGGCTAATGAGATTCATAATTTGATCAAAGATTCAGATTTGGCAGGCTTCAATTCTAACCGCTTTGATATTCCGCTTTTAGCTGAAGAAATGTTACGTGCAGAAGTAGATTTTGATATGAAAAACCGAAACGCAATTGATGTGCAGACGATTTTTCATAAGATGGAGCAGCGTACCTTGAGCGCCGCTTATAAGTTTTATTGCGATCAAACTTTAGAGGATGCCCACAGTGCAGAAGCAGATACGTTCGCGACCTATGAGGTTTTAAAATCACAACTGGATCGCTATGAGGATCTAGAGAATAATATGAAAAGCCTCGCAGAATTCAGTGCGCGTAAAAAGTTTGCAGATTTCGCAGGATTTATCGCCTTCAATAAAGACGGGGAAGAAGTCTTTTCTTTTGGGAAACATAAAGGTAAAAAGGTTGAAGATGTACTTGAAAATGAACCCGGCTATTTTGGTTGGATTCAAAATGCAGATTTTCCTTTGTATACTAAAAAGGTGCTTACCGCAATTAAACTTAGAAAGCTCAATACCAAGTTTTAACTCAAAATGATTAACAAACTATTCCTGTTTTTAAGTTTTGTTTGTTTTTCCATTCACGGGCAAACAACTTCTGTTCAGGGAAAGGTGGTTAATAAGGAAACTCAGGAGGGAATTCCGTTTGGACATCTAATTATAACGAAGCTCAAAAAAGGAACTTCTACAGACGAAGAAGGCAATTTTATCTTAACTTTTGAAACTAATGAAGCTGAAGAATTCGTAAAGATCTCCAGTGTAGGTTATGTTGATCGAAGGATAAAAGTTAAAGAGCTTACCGGGCAGATCACGCTAGATCCCAAGATTGATGATTTGGGCGAAGTTCGCATCTATGATATAAAAGATAGAAAGCACAAACGCATAAATCCCTTCATTGGAGCGAGAATTGTAGGCTTAGGTAATTTTAGTGGCGGAGCTTATCCTTCAGCATTAGCGCGTCATTATGAACGTCCTGAGAAGTTTGATCAGGGCTGTTTTATTAAGGAAGTGGAGATTGATTTTTACAGGGTGATAGGCAAACCGAGTCCTGCAGCAAAGTTTCGTTTGCGAGTGCTTAGGGTTAGTGAGGATGGTAAACCTGGTTCAGATTTGCTCGTTGAGGATTTGATCTTAAAGAAGGAAGCTAACGCGAGAATTATCAAAATAGACTTGTTACCCTATAAAATTGCTGTTCCGCAAAAGGGACTTTTTATTGTGGTTGAGCATATTTTTATCCCAGAAAATCGCTTTCTTGAGCGCCTTAGTATCAAAGATGCTGAAACGGGCAACTTTAAAACGTATGAAGTCGCACGTTATGCTCCAATTTTTAAAGGTGTTGAAGTAGATCAGAAAAGCGATAGCCGCAGTTATTATAAAAGTTTAGAAGGCTGGAAAGCTGTAGCGCAGCTTAACACTGCAAACAGTATCTTGGCAGGGAGTGCTCCGGCACCGGCTTTTAAAGTATTATTTACAGATTAGATTATGAAAATTATTTGCATCGGTCAGAATTATAGCGATCATATTAAAGAGCTCAATAGTAAACCTTCGAGCGAACCTATGTTCTTTTTAAAGCCAGATTCTGCTGTTTTATTAAAAAAGCATCCGTTTGTTATTCCTGAGTTTAGTAACGAGGTGCACTATGAGGTTGAATTATTGGTACGAATTAATCGCTTAGGAAAATATATTCAGCCTAAATTTGCACATAAGTATTATGATGAGATCGGTCTTGGAATCGATTTCACGGCACGAGACTTACAACGAGCGTGTAAAGAAAAAGGACATCCTTGGGAAAAGGCCAAAGGTTTTGACGGGTCTGCAGTACTCGGAGACCATTGGGTGTCCAAAGAAAAATTTAAAGATTTAAACGATATTAATTTCCGTTTAGAAAAAAATGATAAAATTGTGCAGTCAGGGAATACGCGTGATATGATTTATGATATTGATACCTTGATCGCACATGTATCTCAATTTATGACCTTAAAAATTGGCGATATCCTGTTTACAGGTACTCCGGCGGGTGTTGGCCCGGTTGCTATTGATGATAGGCTTAAAGGATACTTAGAAGACGAACCCATATTTACTGTGAATATAAAATAACCCCAAAATTAAAGAGAACCCATGCCTACACATTATGATTTATACCAGCTCGAAGATATGTCTGGCGGTGACAAGGAGTTTATGCAGACTGTTGTTGAAGCTTTTTTAACCGAAATCCCACCAGATCTTCAAAGTATGCAAATGGCGATTGATAATGATAATCATAAGATGGCTTATCAA
Source organism: Leeuwenhoekiella sp. CH_XMU1409-2 (assembly GCF_037029365.1). Taxonomy (NCBI): domain Bacteria; kingdom Pseudomonadati; phylum Bacteroidota; class Flavobacteriia; order Flavobacteriales; family Flavobacteriaceae; genus Leeuwenhoekiella; species Leeuwenhoekiella sp. CH_XMU1409-2. Next base: position 66,036 of record NZ_JAYMEI010000005.1, read on the forward strand.
TTTGCACATAAAATGAAACCGAATTTAGAAATGTTCGGTATTGATCTTATTCGAGAAATTTCGGCGATGGAGCGCTGGGCAGACAGCAATAAACCTACTTCTGCAATACGCCCGCAATTAGATACCATCATCACGCTAATCAATAATGCGATTGAAGAAATGCGCAAAGACTGGAAGATGTAATGCGAGCGCATATAATTACAATTGGAGATGAGATACTTATCGGTCAAATTGTAGATACCAATTCGGCCTTTATCGCAAAAGAGCTGGATAAAGTAGGTATCGAAGTGCACCAGATATCTTCCATTTCAGATAATAAACAGCATATTTTACAAAGCTTAGCAGAAGCTCAGGAAACTTCAGAGTTGGTGCTTATTACCGGCGGTTTGGGGCCTACGAAAGACGATGTAACTAAACATACGTTTTGTGAGTATTTTCAAGATACCCTGGTTGAAGATCCAGCGGTATTGCAAAATATAGAACGCATTTTTAAACACCACGTAAATCGACCTATGCTGCCCGCTAACAGATCGCAGGCCTTAGTGCCCAGCAAGGCAACCGTTTTGATGAATAAAAACGGTACGGCTCCGGGAATGTGGATGCAATCTGGTAAAACGGTATTTGTGTCGATGCCGGGTGTTCCGTTTGAGATGAAAGCATTAATGACCGATGAGGTCATCCCGCGAGTGCAGCAAACCTTCAGTAGGCCGTTTATTTTACACAAAACCTTGCAGACTTATGGTCGCGGTGAGAGTGAAATAGCCAATACCATAGAAGATTGGGAAGACAACCTTCCGTCAGATATTAAGCTAGCATATCTACCTGCTTTAGGAAAAGTACGTTTGCGACTTTCTACCAAAGGCCCAGATAAAGCGCTTTTAGAACGTCGTCTTGAAGAGCAAATCACATCGCTCAAAGCCTTGATAGGAGATATTATTGTGGGTTACGATGATGATGAGCTTATAGAAAAAGTTGTAGGAAGTTTATTGACGAATAACAATAAAACCCTGGCGGTAGCCGAAAGTTGTACCGGAGGTCAAATAGCTGCGGCAATAACAGCTATTCCCGGAGCTTCTTCATACTTTAAAGGCGGAATGGTAACCTATGCCACGCATTCTAAAGTGGAACTTCTTAAAATTGATCAAGCGGTGATCGACGAGCATTCGGTGGTGAGTGCACAAGTTGCTGAAGCGATGGCCGCAGCGGTTAAAAATTGGTATCAATCAGATTATGCCATTTCTACTACAGGTAATGCAGGACCTTCAAAGGGAGATTCTGATGCTGAGGTAGGAACCGTTTTCATCGGAATTGCTACCCCAACAGGAGTTTTTTCGCAAGAATTTAAGATGGGAAGTCAGCGTGAGCGCGTGATTTCAAAAAGCGTGAATAAGGCGTTTGAACTCTTGCAAAAAGAAATTTTAAAAAACTAGCAATTTAAGTTGGTCAACTTGATTTAGTTGTGTAAATTTGCACCCTGTTTTTCAGTAACACATTATAAAGTTTAGAATCATGTCAAGAGTTTGTGAGCTTACGGGCAAAAAAGCAATGGTAGGAAACAATGTTTCTCACGCGATGAATAAGACCAAGCGTAAATTTGATGCCAATTTAATCAAAAAACGTTTCTATATTCCTGAAGAAGACAAGTGGATTACATTAAAGATTTCTACAGCCGCTCTTAAAAATATAAATAAGAAAGGTATTACTGCTGTGCTTAAAGAAGCGCGTGCTAAAGGCTTTCTTACTAAATAATAACGGTATAACGATTAGGAATTATGGCAAAGAAAGGCAATAGAGTACAGGTAATTTTAGAGTGCACAGAGCATAAAGCTTCTGGGAAACCAGGAACTTCTCGTTATATTACCACTAAGAATAAAAAGAACACTCCAGACAGAATTGAGTTGAAAAAATTCAACCCGATTTTGAATAAAATGACTGTTCATAAAGAAATTAAATAAGACATGGCAAAGAAATCAGTAGCAACATTACAGACCGGTTCAAAACGTTTGACCAAAGCCATTAAAATGGTAAAATCTCCAAAAACTGGAGCATACACTTTCGTAGAAGCTGTTATGCCACCAGAAGCTGTAGGAGAGTTTTTAGACAAAAAATAAGACATTCTAAATGTTTATACGTAGCCGTTACACTTTTGTGTAACGGCTTTTTGTATTTTTTCGTTTTAAGTCGCTTTTTTGTACTGTTAAAAGAGAATACCTTTGCGCCTTTAATTTATGTATCCCGAATACGATGAGTTTTTTTAAGAAAATATTTTCCAAAGAGAAAAAGGAAACCCTTGATAAGGGGTTGGAAAAATCAAATACTAATTTTCTAAATAAATTAGGAAAGGCCGTTGCTGGTAAAAGTAAGGTTGACGATGAAGTACTTGATGATCTAGAAGAAGTATTGGTTTCTAGTGACGTAGGTGTGGCGACGACTATTAAGATCATCGAGCGTATCGAAGCACGCGTTGCACGCGATAAGTATTTGGGCACCGATGAATTGAATGCGATTCTCCGAGATGAAATTGCCGGGTTGATGAGCGAGACCAATAGTGGTGAAGCGACCGACTTTAGCATTCCTTCAAAAAAGCCATATGTGATTATGGTTGTTGGCGTTAATGGAGTGGGTAAAACTACCACCATCGGTAAACTTGCACATCAGTTTAAAAGTAAAGGTTTGAAGGTTGTTTTAGGAGCTGCAGATACGTTTAGAGCCGCAGCTATTGATCAATTACAAATTTGGGCAGATCGTGTTGATGTTCCTATTATCAAGCAACAAATGGGAAGCGATCCTGCATCTGTAGCATTTGATACGGTGCAAAGCGCAGTGAAGCTAGATGCCGATGTTGTTATTATTGATACTGCAGGACGTTTACATAATAAGGTGAATTTGATGAAAGAATTGACCAAGGTTAAACGCGTGATGCAAAAAGTAGTTCCAGATGCTCCAGATGAAGTTTTGTTGGTTTTGGATGGTTCTACCGGTCAAAATGCCTTCGAACAAGCTAAGCAGTTTACAGCAGCCACAGAAGTGACTTCACTTGCCGTTACCAAATTGGATGGTACAGCAAAAGGCGGAGTGGTTATAGGAATTAGTGACCAGTTTCAAATTCCTGTGAAATACATTGGAGTAGGAGAGGGAATAGATGATTTACAGGTATTTAATAAAATCGAATTTGTCGATTCCTTTTTTAGAAAATAAGAAGCTTAAAATAAAGCGTTCACGAGGCATCACAATTATGTGATGCCTTTTGTATTTTAGGGGTTTAGTTTAAATAAACCCTATGAAACAATTTTTACTTTTAGCTTTATTTGTTGTCTTCTTTTCCTGTAAAGAAGAAGCAACACAGGAAAACGCCGAAAGCGTTGCACAAGATTCAAATGCATTAACCGAAGAGCGGGAATATGCCGTTTTAGACTCCAAAGTTCTGGATACAGAAGCACTCTGGAAACCCTTTGAGTTTGATACCAAAATGTTTACTGAAACAAAATACAGTAAACTGAAGCCTTTAATTTTTGAAAAGAATATTCCCGAAATTCAGGAAGCTGTTGCCCAAGGCAAGCTTACCTATGAAGAGTTGGTTTTATTCTATTTAACACGAATTAAAAAATACGACCGTGAAAATGAGTTGTCATTAAATTCGATTATCGCGTTAAATCCTAAAATTTTAGATCAGGCTCGGGAGTTGGATGAGAAACGCCCGCAGGATTTAGATCCTTATTCCATTTATGGGATGCCTATTCTGTTGAAAGATAATATCAACGCATCTGATATGCCAACGACAGCCGGAGCCGTGGTTTTTGAGGATAATAATGCAGGAGATGCGTTTATCACCCAAAAGCTTAAAGAAAATGGCGCTCTTATTTTAGGTAAAGCCAATTTAAGTGAATGGGCGTATTTCTTTTGTGGTGACTGCCCAAGTGGCTATTCTGCGGTTGGAGGCCAAACCTTAAATCCTTATGGAAGAAAAATACACGATACGGGTGGCTCAAGTTCTGGTAGTGGTGTTTCTATGGCAGCTAATTTTGCGGTTGCAGCGGTAGGATCAGAAACTAGTGGTTCTATTCTTTCTCCTTCGAGTTCTAATTCAGTTGTGGGGTTAAAACCTACAATCGGTTTGCTGTCTCGAGGAGGAATTGTTCCTATTTCGAGTACGCTTGATACACCGGGACCTATGACGCGCACGGTTGTTGATAATGCGATCTTGCTTCAGGCAATGATTGGTCTGGACGCTGATGATGCAAAAGCAGTGTCGCTTCAAGCGGAAAATCAAGACTATATTTCAGCTTTAAAATCTTTAGATGCTGAAACTTTCTTAAGCGAAAAGCGTTTGGGATATTATAAAGGTTATGAGGACACCTTGTATATTCAAGCCGTACAAGCCTTAAAGGAAGCGGGAGCAACTTTAGTTGAACTGGAGCGTCCTGAGATAAACTTACCTCAATTTGTACGCGTATTGAATTTGGATATGAAAAAGGATCTGCCTGATTATATCGCGAAGTATGGAGCGAAATCACTTTCAGTAAAAGACTTAAACGACATCACGGCATACAACAAAAAAGATTCACTTGTGCGTATGCCGTATGGGCAAAAGCTGCTTTACGGTGTTTTAGCAGATTCAGCTTCTACTGAAGAATTCACTGCGATCAAGGATACCTTAGAAGGCAACGGAAGACTCTTTTTTGATGAACCTATGCAAGCAAATGATCTGGACGCTGTGTTATCTATAAACAATTACATGGCAGGATATGCCGCGGTTGCAAAATATCCGGCGATCACCGTGCCTATGGGATATCAAGATAATAATCGACCAATGGGATTGACATTTATTGCTCCTACTTTATCTGAAACGCAACTTTTAGAATTGGCCTATGCCTATGAGCAAATTTCTAAAAAACGTAAGACACCGATAGATTTTGATGAGTAATTAATTAAGCACTTCATTCAATACACCCCATAAATCATTATCATAAGATGTAGGGCCTAAATCCTCAGCGTAGGCTGCAGGTCCTAGTCTTACGATAACCAAATTCTTACTGGGAACCACGTAAAGCTTTTTATCATTGGCGCCTAAGCCGGCAATGAGATCATCAGGAGCATTAGGAATTAATTTACCGTTAAAAGACTGTGTAGCACCCGGAAGTTTAAAACTTGATTTTCCGTTAAGCCACCATAGGTAACCATAAGAAGGATTGAGTTCTTGCGATGTAGTGGTCATTGCTTCCCAATAGGTAGTATTCAGCAATTGAGTATCGTTCCACTTTCCTTTATTCAAGTTGAGTAACCCAAACCGCGCCATACTGCGAGCGGTACTAAAATATACGTTGTTATAGCCTAAGCTTACCCAACGTCCGTCTAAACCTATTTTAGTCTTTAATTCGTTTTCAAAAAAGGCTTCAAAGCCATTGGGAGTTGCGGCTTCGAGTACCGGTTGTAATAAGGTGTAGTAGGCGTTATAATAATACCATTCTGTTCCGGGAACTGCTTTAAATGTTAAGCATTCCGGGTCATAGCAAGCAGTATTTTCATTAGTGAAATCCCCTCCGGAAGTCATCGTCAATTGATTTTTGATGCGAATCGCATCTTCTTGTTCTGTGGTCATAGCAGTCCAGCCACGACCCAAATATTGAGTTGTTTGATCCTCAAGGTCAAGAAAACCTTCTTGCTGTGCCAGGCCTACAGTAAACGCGGTGAGTGTTTTTCCTGCAGAATTCCACGGAAAAAAGTCAGTACTTGATTTTCCATTATAATAGGCTTCAAAAGCAATTTTCCCATTTTCTAAAATCAAAAAAGCTTCAGTATTTGTGTCGATCAAAAAGTCTTCTAAATCGGCAATATTTGAGGTATTCCAGCCCAGATCTGTAGGATCGACTGTGTCCCAAGTTGTTCCGCTAAGCGGAGGAAAATAGCGCGTCTCTTCTGGTGTAAGGACCATTACAGGTTCGTCGCTTGAAGAACAGCCTACAAACAGCAGTAAAACGTGTATTAAAAATAAGGCTCTCATATTCAGTCTGTTTAAGAATCCTCTAATTTAGGACATAAAAGCCTTAAAATACCGTATCTTTGCGCCCCAAAATCAACAGCATTATGCGTACTAAAACCCTTAAGAAGAATAAAATAAACGTGGTGACTTTAGGTTGCTCAAAAAACGTTTATGACAGTGAAGTATTGATGGGGCAGCTTAAGGCGAACCAAAAAGAAGTGGTTCACGAAGAGGAAGGAAATGTAGTGGTGATCAACACCTGTGGTTTTATCGCCAATGCGAAGGAGGAGTCGGTAAACACGATTCTGGAGTATGTTCAAAAGAAAGAAGATGGTATTGTAGATAAGGTATTTGTAACCGGATGTCTTTCTGAACGTTACAAACCCGATTTGCAGAAGGAAATTCCTAATGTAGATCAATATTTTGGTACTACTGAGCTTCCCGGACTTTTAAAAGCTTTAGGAGCAGATTATAAGCACGAATTGATAGGAGAGCGTTTGACTACGACTCCTAAAAATTATGCGTATCTAAAAATTGCTGAAGGTTGCGATCGCCCGTGTTCGTTTTGTGCGATCCCGCTTATGCGTGGTGGTCATAAAAGTACGCCAATTGAACATCTGGTGACAGAGGCTGAAAAGTTAGCCGCTAGCGGAATAAAAGAACTGATTCTTATCGCTCAGGATTTAACGTATTATGGTCTTGATTTGTACAAAGAGCGTGCGTTAGCCAAGTTGTTACGCGAGTTGGTAAAGGTTGAAGGAATTGAGTGGATTCGTTTGCACTACGCCTTTCCAACCGGTTTCCCGATGGATGTACTTGATGTGATGAACGAGGAGCCCAAAGTCTGTAATTATATCGACATCCCGTTACAGCACATTTCGACTAAATTATTAAAGTCGATGCGCCGCGGTACCACTTATGAAAAGACCAATGCACTGTTGAAAACCTTTAGAGAGAAGGTACCGCAAATGGCAATTAGAACTACGTTAATCGTAGGTTATCCCGGTGAGACTCAAGAAGATTTTGAATTATTACGTGACTGGGTTAAAGAAATGCGTTTTGAGCGTTTAGGTTGCTTTACCTATTCACACGAAGAAAATACACACGCCTACAATCTGGAAGACGATGTGCCTGAGGAAGTAAAAATGGAACGGGCCAATGAGATTATGGCTTTGCAATCGCAGATCAGTTGGGAGTTGAATCAAGAAAAAATAGGCAAAGAATATCGTATTGTGATCGACCGTAAGGAAGGAAATTACTTTGTAGGTCGTACTGAATTTGATTCTCCAGATGTGGATAATGAGGTGCTTATTGATGCGACACAACACTATTTAAAAACAGGTGAATATACTTGGGTCAAGATAACAGATGCCGAAGATTTTGATCTTTACGCAGAGCCGGTTAGCAATTAAGATTTATATTTAGGGAAGTTAATATGTATTGAAATGAATAAAATAACTTCTCAAATACACAAAAAGCAGCGTAACGCGCTCTTAATTTACGGTATTATCTATTTCGCAGCGGGGATAATTCCTCAATTTACAGGAGAATCTTCCTCGTTATTATCTTGGAGTTATGTCGCTATAGGTTTGATTATGGTTACAACTATAGGTTACAGAGCTTATCAAGGTACTTATGTTTCTGTAATTAAATGGAACTCTCAGATCCTGGCTTTCAAGAGTCCGGAATCAAAGTTTATTCAGTTTAAGCGAAGTGCTATAAAATCGATAAAACTTACTGAAAAGAGTCTTACCATTAACGCAGGATTAGGCGATGGAGAAATGATAGATCTCGATTATTTTAAAACAAAAGATCTAGAGGTTTTTAGAAGAAACTTTGTAGAAGAAGAGGCTACTCAGCCTGAAGCTTATAGTCTAGCGGAAGCATAAAGGCAAAACGGCGCGATGACATCGCACCACCCATAATAATAGCACTCGGCGGGGTGTGATTTCCAAAAGCGTCAATAACAAAGGTTCCTTTTGTTTGGATAGAAGATTGCTCCTCATTGTCGTACAAGATGCTAAGCTTTTCTTTCAGCAACTTTACATACGTTTTGTTTAGTACTTTTCTGAACTCAAAATGTAAATAGGGTGGCGCCTCAAACTTGTCGTAGAAAATCCTAAAACCGTTTTCGTGTAATTGCTTTTGAGCAAGAGAACGCATAAAGTGCAGTGTAGAGCCGGCATAAGAATCTTCCCGGCTTTTAATGTATTTTTTACGCGTGCGTTTATTTAATTCCTGAAAGAAGCTAAACCCTTCATAGTACACCATGTTTAAAAGTTCTAAGCCACTCAGATTTTTTTCATATTTGGCATAAAAATCATTTAAAGTATACCTTACGGTATATCCCAGATGTTTATTTTCAATAATTAGAGGTTCATTGGCCCAGGCGGTAAGCTTCAGTTTTGACGGACTGTAATGCAGTTTTATGGCATCTTCATTGAGTATTTTGCATTGAAAAGCTTCAGGAGAATTTCCTAGAAATTGCATTTTAAAAATATGCAGTTTACGTTTTCTGGTCCAGGGATCGGTTTCCAGAAAAACCTGATCAAGCTCCTCTGCAGTTTCCTGAAGATAAACAGCCGGCATCTTACCATCAGAATTTTGATAATTGTTGATATAAACCGGCGCAAAGCCCATCATAGTAATCACTAGCGGACTTTTTATTCCTTCTTGAACAGGAATACTGTAATGCCCGTTTTGATTGGTGATGGTTCCAATGGTGGTACCGTCAAAATAGATACTTACAGCTTCAAGCGCAGTAGAATCTTTGGCACTGTAAACGTAACCCTTTAGCTTTCGCTGGCTTGAAAGTGTAAAGCAATGAAGTGAAATAAAAAGCAACAAGCAAAACCGCATAAAACAAAAAAAAACTATTATTATAGTTATAAAACTACAATAATAGTTTTTCTAATTAGAATACTTTCGCCTTTATTTCTTAAGAGGTTTTTGAGGCTCTAAATTTTGATCAACCAATTCAACGTCAAGACCTAAATCCTGAACTTTTTTGAGTTGTGTTTTAGCATCACCTACAATTACATATATGAGTTTTGAAGGATCAGCATATTTTTTAGCAAGTGATTTGAGTTCGTCAAGTTCGATTGATTTTATCGTTTCTTGTTGTTTCAAAATATAATCCGGCTCATAGTTTAAGGTAGCGATCTCGCTCAGGTAATTGAGTTTTGCTCTGGGAGTTTCAAAACTACGAGCACCACTTTTGATAAAATACCCTTTAGTAAGTTCCAGGTCTTCTGCGCTTAGATCTTGTGCGTACGAACTCATAATATCACGTACAAGCTTAGTGCTTTCTGCAGTAACGTTACTTCTAACGCCACTTGTTACAAGAAAAGGGCCGGGGAGTTGTGTGCCCTCAAATCTCGAACGCACACCATAGGTGTATCCTTTAGTCTCACGCAGCATTTGAGTAAGCTCACTTGCAAAACCACCACCACCTAAGCGATAGTTCATCATTTGTGCAGGCAGAAATTCTGGATCTGTCGCGGCTAGGGCAACATAACCAAAGCGCAATTGGGATTGCTTAGCGTTAGGAATGTCTATAAAATAGATTTTGCCACGGTCAAGATTAGCTTCTACCGAAGGCATAGTAACTTCAACATCTTTTGCTTTCCAGTTGGTTGCAAGCGGTGCGATAGCGTCTTTTACCTGATCAAGATCAACAGCACCTACCAATTCGAGATCACTCAAGTTGGGAACAAGATTGTTATAGAAGGCTTTTACATCCTCGAGCGTAAGTGCTTCAACACTTTCTGTAGTTCCTAGAATGTTTTTAGCCAACTGATGATCGGTACCATAAATAGCTTTTGAGAACGCAAGATTTGCAATACTTCCCGGGTCTGCTTTTTGCTGCTCAAGGCGCGTAAGTAATTCCTTTTTCTGAAGTTCAAACTCTGCTTTGTCCCATCTAGGCTGAAGTAAAATCTCAGCAACAATTTGCATGGTTTCATCAAAATTCCGCGCAAGCGTACTTCCGCTAAGCGTTAGCGCTTCTTGACCGGCGTATGCATAAACTGAAGCTCCCAATAAATCTAAAGCTTCTTCTAACGCAGCAATAGTCTTATCCTGAGTTCCCTTCGTGAGTAAATTAGCCGTAAGATATGCGACACCGCTTTGGTCTTTGGGTTCTATAAGTTGGCCTCCTTTGACGCTGAGACTAAAGTTCACTAGAGGAACCTCGTCGCTGGTGTCGCCGTAAATGTGTAATCCGTTATCAAGTGCTTCGCTCCAAACTTCAGGCACTTTAAGCTGCGGGCTGGCACCATATGGCGGTTCAATGCTTCGATCAAAAGAAGAAGGTGTGCGCTCATAATCTGCTGCGAGAGAAGGATCAAAGCTTTCTTCGGCACCATTAACGATTTGTTCTTCTACAACTTCGGCTTCTGTTGCATCACTTAACGCCAGATCTTTATCCCCTTTAGGAACAAAACTCGTCGCAACAAAGTTTTTATTCTGAACGTATTGCTCATAAACTCGGTTTACGTCTTCTATCGTGACATTCTGAATTTGTTTGATGTCTTCATTGATATAGCCGGGATCTCCTGCAAAAATTTGGTATTGCGCCAACTGAAATCCTTTACCTAAAACACTGCTCAAACTGTTGTAAAAGCGTGTTTCTTGTTTTGCTTTGATGCGGTCAAGATCATCTTGTGACATACCTGCATTTTCAAAATCGTCAAAAGCTTTGTAAACACCTGCTTTTACAGAATCGAGATCAACACCGGGATTGGCTCTCACGCTTAGCGTAAACTCACCGGCAAGCTCAGAACCGCCATAACGTAAACTCGGGTTGTTAGCCAGTTGCATTTCATCGGTAAGGATTTTATTTAAGGGTGCTTTTTTTCCGTTTGAGAGATAATCGGCGAGCACTTCTAGCGCATACGAGTCTTTTGTATATTCAGGAGGAGCAGGCCAAGTCATCGTAAGTTGCGGCAAGCGCGCAAAATTATCTTCATAATACAAACTTTTTGATTCAGCAAGTTGCGGAATACGAACGGGTAAGTCCTCTACATCCTCGCCTCGTGGAATTTCACCAAAGTATTTCTCGATCCATTCTTTGGTTTGCGCGGTATCAAAATCACCGGCGATGGTCAACGTGACGTTGTTAGGAACATACCAGCGGTTGTAAAAATCTTTGACGTCTTGCAAGGTTGCATTTTGTAAATCTTCTAATGAACCAATGACTTGCCAGTTGTAAGGATGATCTGCGGGATATAAATTTTTATGCGTTACATAACGCTGGTGGCCGTAAGGGCGGTTGTCATAGCTTTGACGTTTTTCGTTTTTTACGACTTGTTTTTCTTTAGCTAAAACAGGTTCGGTTACCGTATTGATGAAATAACCCAGCTTGTCTGCCTCTGCCCAAATCATTTTTTCTAGCGCATCGCTAGGAACTGTCTGAAAATAGTTGGTTCGGTCGCGGTTGGTAGAACCATTGGCACCGCTTCCACCTACACGTGCGCTTAATTGATCTAAGCCTCCTTTTCCTAAATTTTCTGACTCTAAAAAGAGCAAATGTTCAAAAAGATGCGCAAAACCTGTGCGTCCTTCTTTTTCTCTGGCAGAACCTACGTGGGCTGTAAGCGCAACACCAACGACGGGATCTGAAGTGTCTTTGTGTAGAATAACCGTTAGACCGTTATCGAGTTTATACTCTTCAAAAGCTACTGAAAAGTCAGTTTCAGTTTGCTGCGATTCTTGATCAGAATTGTGGTCATTGCCTTTACAAGCTGCTAAAGCCAAAAAAGACAGCAATAGATATACTTTAGTTTTTTTCATAGATTAATCTTGAGCGTTGTTATCGCTAGGGGTGTTTTTATTTTCTTCAATGGTTTCGTTTTCGATCGCTTCAAAAAACTCTTCAGGCTCCATAATGCGCATGGTTTTTTGAGCTACGATCGTATTGGCTAATGTGTAAACGTGGTTGTCTTTATTCCGCAGGTGCAGAAAAAATAAGGTGATATTTTCTACGCGACCGGCCATCGGGAAATCTTTATCTACGATCTCAACATAATCTCCAATTTTTAACGGATGGTTGAAAAACAGGATCAAACCTGAAGTGATATTGCTCAATAAAGACCATTGTGCAAAAAAGGCAACTCCCAGCAAGGTGATCACCGAACCTATCCCGGCAATAACTTGTTGTCCCGTAAGTCCCCACACCACAATAAGACACAAGCCCAAAATCATAAAAAACAGAATGTTGAGCACTTTGATCGTAAGTTGCTTACGTGTGATGTCAAAATTTGCACGTTTGTAACGGCTAATGATAAGTTTTGAAACCACGTAACGAATGACCACGAGTACTAGAAGAAGTACAAGCGATTCGATTATTTTTAATTCAATGGGATTCAAATTAGTCTCTGTAGGTATTTGGGTTATTTAAAAACAGTGCATTTACAAAGAAGAGTTTTCCGTTTTCCCAGAACGCTCTAAACAACGGGTCGTCTACCATATACGTGATAGTCCCGCGTCCCATAGGTTCTACTCCAAACACAAGACTGTTGCTCAAATGCTTTAAAGCATCAGCGCCGGCAAAGCCTGATACACGCTGCGGAGTTTCGTCAAGATACGCTACGTTGTAACCGCGGTCTAGCAGCGCATAGGCGTCGCTTCCTATTTTTAAACTGTAATAGGTGTCGTCATATCCAAAAGCTAATGGATGTGTTGCATCTACATTGGTTTTAAAAATGCTTCCACTTATCAAATTTTTAGCAATTTGTTGCTCACGATCAGCGTAAGGGATAATTTTATCTGCAAGACTGTCTTCATTTTGTTCAGATGGAATGCGTTTTAGCTGAAAGCCTTCTTTATCAGCAAAAACATTGAGCGCGTTGTCAAGTGCAATGATGTTTCCGCCGCTGCGCACCCAAGACTTTAGTTGATCAAGTACATTATTGTCGATGCGGTATCTTCCGCTAGGAAAAACCAAAACATCATAATCACTAAAATTAACACGACCCAGATCATCAACGTTGATCGAGGTAACAGGATATTCTAATTGCTGCTCAAAGAAATGCCACGTGGCACCATAACTCAAAGATGAAGTTTGTTCTCCCGTTAACAAACCAATTTTAGCTTTATTGATAAGTTTTACCGAAGATGAACCAAAATCAGGTCCGGCTGAAGCAAAACTTGTAGGAACAGCGGTAAGCGTTCGATCAAATTCATTGGCAATTTCAATAAGCTTTGTATCAAAATCAGCATTTGGATTGTCACTGCGTGTAACAATCAAGGAGCCGCTTGGATATGCAACTCCTGAGTTTGTAAACGGTTTTTCAGAAAAGCGTACTTTAATCTTAGCTTGAAGCAATGCACTCAAAAAGCGAGCATCTGTCATACTGTTCCATTTTGAAATGTATCCTGCAGCAGTCTTTGAGATGGTGTTTCGCTTTGGAGTTTTAGTTACTGCTTCTTGAGTATTTACCGCCTTAGTACTAGCGACCGCATTAAGACCATAAGCATAAGGTAAACTCCAGGCAGTGATGTCATATGTAAGCGGAGTAGAAAGTGCTGCTTCGGGTTCAAAAAGTACATGAACCAATTTACCTTTAGGTTGGTCTGTACTCACACTCAACGCTTGTTCATAAGATAAACTTCCGTTTTCTTGGGTGTCGTAAGCATATCCTGAACTGGTACCGTTTCCGCTTAGCTGATATTCTATTTCGTGTACATCGAGTAAGCTTGCTAAAGCATTAAGATGATCTTGTTCGCCGGTTAGGGTGAAGGTTTTGTAGGTTACATCAGGATTGCTGTAGTATTTTTTGAATTCTGTGTTGAGACGATCAACGTTGTTGGTAGCCATTTCTACGGTAGAAATTCCTGTAGTAAAGTGATGTGCCACCCGGTCTACTAAGGTTAAAACAGTTCCATCTGCTTTTTTAATCCCTAGACCTGCGCGGCCACCGCCGGCTTGCTCATAGGTCATTCCAATGGTTCCTGTGTAAGTAGGGTAGGTATCGCCATAACTCGGGTAGAGGAGGTCAAAAACTTCGCGGGTGAAGAATAACCAGCCGTTTTGATCAAAATACTTGGCGTGATTGGTTCCTATTTCTTGCTGAAATTCAAACTGGAAAGGAGTAATGATCTCGTGATATGGCTTGGCTGCCGGAGCAAAATAATACGGACTGTTGATTCCTTGTTCGTGAAAATCAACATGAATGTGGGGCATCCAACGGTTATAGACTTTTAAGCGTTGTTGTGTTTCTTTTTGCGTAGCCCAAGCCCAATCGCGGTTTAAGTCAAATAAATAATGATTAGCACGCCCGCCAGGCCAAGGTTCGTTGTGCTCAGCAGCATTAGGATTGGTATCGTAAGGTGTAGCTTTTACTTTATTGTACCAGTTGGCATAGCGATCACGACCATCAGGATTGATACACGGATCAATAATAACCACCGTATTTTCTAGCCAATCTTTTTTTTCGGTAATGAGTTCATATAAAGTGAGCATAGAAGCTTCGGTACTGCTCGCCTCGTTTCCGTGCACGTTATAACTAAGCCATACGATTGCTTTATCGGGGTTGGCTGTTCCTTCTTGAATCCCTGTGTTTTTTAAGTGATCGGTACGAATGCTTTCAATATTCGCTTGATTCTGCGGACTAGTAACAATTGCGTAGGTGAGCGGTCGGCGTTCATTGGTGCGACCATATTCTTTATAAGTTACCCAATCAGAATTTTGAGCTACATGCTCAAAATAGGCCACCACATCGGCGTGTCTTGAAAATTGAGTTCCAACGGTATAACCTAAAAATTCTTCCGGAGATTTAACATCTTGAGCAAAGCACAAGCTGCTGAAAATAAAAGCGACGAAAAAGGTAAATTTCTGCATACAATAATAGGGTTAGTAAACAGTAAATCTACTAAAATTGAACCTAAGTGTTGTCGTTGAATTAACGTAAATTTGGGCCTCACATCGCGCTAGGACTCTTATTTTTGCTTGTTTTAAATTTTTAGAAATTAAACGAGTATTCTTTAAGAATGCGTTGAATATTTGGGTTGAAAATTTATTAAATTCCCAATTCGGGAAAATCCAAATAAGAACTATTTCATTTAACCTTATATTTTTAAGGCTATTTACCCTAAATAAGAACGTTAATGTCTATACATCATATTCCGTATCAAGAGACCGGTTATTATTCTAAACTTATTTGTGATTATCTGGAACAAAAAGATGCATTAAAATCTTTTTATGGCAATTTTCCGAATCTTGAAAATTTTAAGGAGCAGATCGAGCAAAAGCAATTTGCAGAGGAAAACCGCGAAGTTTTAGTAAAGGCAGTACGAAATCAGTACAAAAATATTGATTTACATGATGCCGTAGATAATGCGCTAAACCGGCTAGCACTACCCAACACGTTTACTGTAACCACGGGACATCAACTTAACTTATTTACAGGGCCATTGTATTTTTTATACAAGATTGTAAGTACGATCAATTTAGCCAAACAATTAAGCAGAACTTATCCTGAACAAGATTTTGTGCCGGTATATTGGATGGCTACCGAAGATCACGATTTTGAGGAAATCAATTATTTTAATTTCCGCGGAAAGAAAATCAAATGGAACAGAGCAGATATTCAGGATAATGATAAAGGTGCTGTAGGCGAACTTTCAACTGAAGGATTAAGCGAGGTTTACCAACTTATTTGTTCTGAATTTGGAACGACCAAAATGGGCACATCCTTGTGTACCCTTTTTGAAGAAGCTTATCTCAAGCACGATAATTTAACCGAAGCTACCCGGTTTTTAGCCAATAGCTTATTCGCAGCATACGGATTGATTATCGTTGATGGAAACGATGCCGATTTGAAGCGTGTATTTATGCCTTACCTGAAGCAGGAGTTACTTGAACAAAAAGCATTTGATACCGTTCAAAAACAAGCTGAAGCTTTGCAAAAAGCAGGTTATGGAGTTCAAGTAAATGCTAGAGAGATCAACCTGTTTTACCTGGCTGATGGCTTACGTGAGCGAATTATTGAAAAGGAAGGAAGCTTCTTTGTTAACGACACAGAACTTAAATTTTCAAAAGAAGAGTTGCTCTTAGAGTTGGAGAATCATCCTGAGCGTTTTAGTCCCAATGTGATTATGCGACCATTATATCAAGAAGTCATACTTCCCAATTTGGCTTACATTGGAGGAGGAGGAGAGTTGGCATATTGGCTGGAGTTAAAGACCTTTTTTGATGAGGTTGAAGTGCAGTTTCCAATGTTGATGCTGCGCAATTCAGCCTTACTCATCACAGATAAGCAGCAACAAAAATTAGAGAAACTCGACCTGTCTATCGCCGATCTATTTCTTGATCAAAATGACTTGGTGAACCGAAAGATCAGAAAGATTTCTAATATCGATATTGATTTTTCTCCTCAAAAACAACATTTAGTACGTCAGTTTGAAGCGCTTTATAACATAGCAGAAGAAACCGATGCTTCCTTTATTGGTGCTGTAAAAGCTCAGGAAGTAAAACAGTTAAAAGGTTTAGAACACTTAGAAAAACGGCTTTTAAAAGCTCAAAAGAAAAAATTGAGCGATCACGTAAAGCGGTTTGTAGCTATACAAAATGAATTGTTTCCGCAAGAGAATTTGCAGGAGCGTACGACCAATTTTTCTGAATTTTACCTGGAGTATGGAGATCGTTTACTTGAAGATTTGTTCGAGGCGCTAGATCCGTTAGATTATAGATTTACGATTCTCTCAAAATAGTTCTAATTGCCTTTGATCAACTTTTTACCTTCAATACTTATCGCAGAACCATCCATACATTGAATACTGTCAGGTTGAGCAGTGGTTAAGTCTTGAAAATCATCTCCATAGAGTTTTGCAAAGTCGAAAACGATTTCGTGATCAAGGATTTTATAAGATTTCCATAGCGGATGTCGTACTTCATATTCCCAGCTTGTTGTAGGTGTTTTGTAGCTGTAACCCCAGAAATGTTCGGTAATAAATTGGGTGATGCTTCCTTGCTCATAGGGTTCGGGTTCCGGGCTTGTCGCAACTTGAATAAGCTGCCAGTTCTCTTCTAGATCCAGACCATAGCTGATAAAATTTTCCTCTTCGGTCAAATCGTGTTTATAGTGCATTTTATGCACGCTGTATTTCTCATTATACAGTGTATTAGCAACCCAAGCAATAGCGGGTTTTTCAACAATTTCTGAAATGAATACCGTGCCGCGTTTCCATTGAGAGCCGTCAAAATGCTTGACGTAAAAACGCAAATTAATCTCTTCAAAACGTTTATGAAAAGGGATGGTAATTCCTTTCAGTTTTACATCATCAAACAAAAAACCTACGAGACTTACATAGCACTTACCTTCAAAAAAATCAAGCTCGGTGTGCGCAGGTACATAAGGCTCTAAAATAGCCGGATCAATAGCATAATTGACAAAGCAGAGTTTCTTCCAAGATGCTGTGAGAAAACTCATTTAGTTTTGAAGTATTTTGTAGGAGGAAGCAACATTCCAAAACACTCTCCATCCTCTTTACCTAAATGCTTGTGATGTATTTTGTGTGCGCGACGAATGCCTTTGGCGTACCAGTTATTGGCATTTCTAAAAAGTTTAAAGCGCTGATGAATAAAGATATCGTGAACCATAAAATAGGTAAAGCCGTAAGCAAAGATACCAAGACCAATTGGCAAGCCTATCCAAACATTTTCGTATTGCCACAGGAGAAAACATCCTATACTTATAAGCGCATAAAAGATGAAGAAAAAATCATTGCGCTCCCACCACGAGCCGTGATCTTTATGGTGATGATCGCGGTGCAACACCCATAAAAAACCGTGCATGACGTACTTATGGGTAAACCAAGCCATAAATTCCATAATCGTGAAGGTAAGCAGGAAAACTACGATCCAAAGAAGGGTTTGCATTTTAAATTAGGTTTAGTCTGTATTTTACATAGCTGCGTGCTAAAAGTGAAGCCTTAACATAATTAGGAACACGTATGCGCGCATTTTTGATTTCTAAAGAAGGCGTACTTTTTAATTTACTCAGTAATTTTCGGTAGTAACGGTATGCCGTGTAGACGCCAAATTTAGCTTCTACAGGCAATTTACAAATCCCCGAAAGACCTTTTGCAAAATCTGCCTCAATTTCTTCAATAATTTTTTGTTTTGAAACTTCGTCTAATTCGTTGAGATCGGTATTAGGAAAATAGGTTCTACTCAACTCCTCAAAATCTGCTTTTAGATCCCTAAGGAAATTAACTTTTTGAAAAGCAGAGCCTAAACTCATCGCACTTTCTTTAAGCTCTTCATATTTTTGACGATCACCTTTCACAAAAACTGTGAGACACATAAGTCCAACGACATCAGCAGAACCGTAGATATAGTTATTATACTCTTCCTGAGTAAGGTATTTGCTTTTAGAAAGATCGAGTCGCATACTGTGCATAAAAGCATCAACCAAGTGTTTTTCTATTTTGAACTTATGAAAAGTATACTGAAATGAATTGAGAATAGGATTAAGACTGATCTTATCATTTAGAGCATTTTCAAGATCCTGCTCAAAACGATTGAAGAGCGTTTCTTTATCATATGCATGAAACGTGTCTACGATCTCATCAGCAAAACGTACAAAGCCATAAATGTTATGTATGTGTTGTCTGATGCTGGGAGCCAGCATTCGGGTTGCTGTTGAAAATGATGTGCTGTAGGATCGTGTTACCGTTTCCGAACAGGCTTGCGATACATTGTCAAAAATTTGTTTCATTTCTTTTTCTTAGTCATTTTTTGTTATTAGACCGGCCACAAGTTTACCGGAAATCAGTGCAGGAGGCACTCCCGGACCGGGAACCGTTAACTGACCTGTAAAGTATAAGTTGTCTACCTTTTTACTTTTTAATTTTGGTCTTAAAAACGCAGTCTGTAATAACGTATTTGCTAATCCGTAAGCGTTACCCTTGTATGAATTGTACTGTTCTACAAAGTCTTTGACACAAAAGGACTCTTTAAATATAATGTTTTTTTTGACCGTTTGTCCGGTAAGCTTTTCAAGCCTGTTCATTATAATTTCAAAATATTGCGCTCTAAGTGCTTCAGAATCTTCAATTCCCGGAGCTAAGGGTATAAGAAAGAATCCCGCTTCTTTTCCTTCGGGAGCCATACTGGCATCGGTTATCGAAGGGAAATTAGCATAGAAAAGTGGGGCTTCTGGCCACTTTGGTTTGTCGTATATTTCAACTGCATGCTTTTCAAAGTCGGTATCAAAAAAGAGCGTATGATGATTAACACGTTCTAATTTTTTATCAAAGCCTACGTAAAATAATAATGAAGATGGAGCAAATGTCTTTGAATCCCAATAACTTTCAGAATATTGACGCAGTGCTTCTGGAAGTAAGGTTTCTGTATGGTGATAATCTGCGCCGCTCAATACGATGTCAGAAAGAATTTCTTCTCCATTGATCTGAACTCCAATAGCTTTTTTATTTTCGGTTAAAATGCGTTCTACAGGACTGTCTGTGTACAAATGCACACCTAATTCTTTGGCAAGTTGTACCATACCTTCAATGACGGCGTGCATTCCTTTTTGTGGATGAAAGGTGCCTATGCCAAAATCGGCAAAGTTCATAAAACTGTAAAAGGAAGGGGTGTCGCTAGGCTTAGCACCTAAAAAGAGCACCGGAAATTCTAGTATTTCAATTAATTTGGGGTTTTTGAAAGCTTTACGCACATCTTTGCTAATCGTACTAAAAAAGCTTCCAATTCTTTTGATCGTTGCCGGAGTAACAAGTTCTAGAGGAGAGACGCCCGGACGATATACTAAGTCTTTAATGGCAACCTCATAATGATCTGCCGCATCATCTATAAATTCCTGAAGCTTTTGTGCACTTCCGGGCTCAATAGCTTCAAAAGTCTTTTTGATTTTTTCTAGAGAATCTTCGATAAGTATCGAATCGTTCTCACCGAAGTAAACGCGGTATGCAGGATTGAGCTTTTCTAACGCATAAAAATCCGAGGTCTTCTTATTAAAATCTGCAAAAAACCTATCAAAAACATCAGGCATCCAATACCAGGACGGCCCCATATCAAACGTGAATCCGTCTCGTTTATATTGTCTGGCTCTCCCTCCTAAACTGCTGTTTTTCTCATAGACGTGAACCTCGTGACCGGCTTGCGCCAGATAACTTGCAGCGGCAAGTGAAGAAAATCCAGATCCTAGTATGGTGATTTTTTTTGGCATAAATATCAGTTGAGCGTCGCAGTTAAAGCGTCTATAGTTTTTAAAATTTGAACATTAGCAGGAAGTTCTTTTTGATCAACTTTCTGAACAATTCTTCCCATTAGATATAAGGGGATATTTTCTTCTTCAATCGTTTTGTTAAAATCTTCAGCAAACTGTTTTACGCTTGTATCACAAGGATTTACCGTAAGATAGGAAATGAAGTGTGGATTGTGCTGTGTGTTTACGATGTATTTCAGATTTTCAATGTGCATATTCTGTCCCAGATAAACACACTTATAACCTCTGGATTCAAGCTCATAATTGAGGAACATCAATCCCAAATCGTGAATTTCATTTTCAGGGAGAAACAAAATAAATATCTTGTCAGTCTCTTTTGAAGTTGTTTCTGAACAGGCATCAAGATTGATCAAAATCTTCTGTTTAATAAGATTTGAAATGAAATGCTCGTGTGCAGGATTAACAACTCCGGCCTGCCATAAAAGCCCGATTTTTTCTAAAAGCGGAATGAAAACCTCAAAAAATACGGACCTAAAATCAAGGGTTTTTCGCAATTGATTATAGGTCTGAGAAAACAAGCGCTGATCGAAATTCATCATCGCGATGTTAAACGAATTGATTGCGTGATGATTAGTTCCCAGATCTTTCTCTTCAACAATTTCTGCAACTAAAGAAGCGATTTCATCACTCGAGTTTTTTGCAATCTTCGAAATTTTAAAATTGTGATCCAGTAAGAAGGTCACGTTGAGCAATTTTTGAAGATCTTCGAGAGAATAGGTGCGAATGTTGGTAGGAGTTCGCTCCGGTTCTAAAAGGTTGTATCGACGTTCCCACATTCTAATCGTATGGGCTTTTATGCCACCAAAACTTTCTAGGTCTTTGATGCTAAACGTTGATTTTACCGTATTCATAATGTCTTTTGACTAAATCTTATAATATCAAAAGTACAGTTTTGTTTAATAGAATTTGTAAAAACTTCAACAAAACGAAAACTTTAGCATTGCTTTAAGAAAGTCAAAAAACAGCGAGGAAAGTTGAATATAAATGGAGACTAAATTTTAAATGTAATGCCGTCTTCTACATTACGATCGTATTTTTCTTTATCAAATTGATAGAGATACGAGCCTTTTCTGGAAGAAGACATGTCTTTCTCTTCAAGCTTAACGAGGACATCGAGACCATTAACTTTATTGATAAAGTTACGCTTATCTAGTTTTTCATTAAGAATGGACTCATAAAGTTTCTGTAGCTGGCGCATCGTAAATTTTTCTGGAAGTAATTCAAAACCGATAGGTTTTGAAATTGCACGTCTGCGTAATCTTAAGATCGCCTTGTTTACCATCGCATCATGGTCAAAGATGAGCGACGGAGCTTTGTCTATACTGAACCATTTTGCAGAATATTGTTCAATCAAATCTTTGTCGTGGTCTTCTATATTGATAAGCGCATAATAAGCAACAGAAAGTGTACGTTCAGCCGGATCACGATCTACCTTACTAAAGTTGTAAAGCTGCTCCATGTAGATTTTATCAATACCTGTAAGATGGTGCAAAATGCGGTTGGCAGCGTCGTCAAGTGTTTCTGTTCTTTTTAGAAATCCACCTATCAAAGACCATTTGCCTTTTTCGGGTTCAAAATCCCGCTTAACCAACAAGATTTTTAAGTCTTCCTGGTCAAATCCAAAAATGATACAATCTACGGCAAGAAGTACTTTGTCTTCAGAATTGTAATTATTAAGAACATCAGTCATTTTGGAACGCTATAGAATAAAAGTAAAGATATGATTTAAGGGTAAAAATAAAATAAATGTTAATAATACAATAATAAAAATCGATATCGAATTACCGAAAACAGAAAAAATATAAACAATGTTTAAAATTTCCTTAAAATAAATTTGTTTGATTGAGATATCTTTACTTACATTTGGAAATGTAAAATACACACTTATAATTAACTTTAAACTTTTATTAACATGAAGCAAAACAAACTTTATGATTGTCTTTGCGTTTTTAAATTTCTCTTTAAGAAAGGGATATTTCTTCTCGCAGTTGTTTTAGCACCTTTGGTGAGTGCTCAAGCACAAGAAAGCAAGACCATTACAGGTACTGTCCTGTCTTCAAATGGTAATATGCCTATTCCCGGAGTAAACGTTCTTGTAGAGGGGACTACTACCGGTGCTGTTACCGATTTTGACGGTAATTTTTCTATTCAAGCTAGCGCAAACGATGTATTAGTGTTTACCTACCTTGGATTTCAAGAACAACGCATTACTGTAGGGGATCAAACCTCGCTTACCGTTACCCTCGAAGAAGCTTTGTCAAATCTTGACGAAGTCGTTGTAGTTGGATATGGTACACAGCGAAAGTCAGATCTAACCGGTGCCGTGAGCGTTGTAGATACTGAGGAAATGACCAAGCAAGCCTCAAATGATGTGACTCAAATGATGCAAGGTCGTGTTGCTGGTGTAACTATTACCAGTGATGGTCAGCCAGGTGCAGCTCCTAGTGTTCGTATTAGAGGTGTGGCAACTTTTGGTATAGGCGCGAGTGCAGAGCCTTTATATGTTGTTGATGGCGTTCCTGTAGACGGGATTAGAGATGTTAACCCTAACGATATCGAGTCAATTCAGGTATTGAAAGATGCATCTGCAGGTGCTATTTATGGTAACAGAGCAGGTAATGGTGTTATCATTATTACCACTAAGGGTGGAAAAAAAGGACAAAAACTCACCTTTAATCTTTCATCTTACTATGGTGTTCAGAACATCACGCAGAAGCTTCCGCTTCTTGATAGAGAAGGATATCAGACTATCAATAGAGAGTTGATTAATAATGGTAATGCACAACTTCCTGCTGGTGCAGCATTAACACCAATTCCTTTAGGGAATGATCCTAACTCGCCAAGTTTTATAGATGATATTAATACAGATTGGCAAGATGAAGGTTATACTTCAGGTTTTATTCAGAATCATAACCTTAATGCTGCCGGTGGTACTGAGAACACAACCTATTTTGTCTCTCTCGATTACTTAGACAACCAAGGAACGTTAGTAGGACAAGGTCCAAATTATACACGCTACTCTTTTAGAGTAAATACTGAAGCTGAAGTTGGTAAATTTACTATTGGTGAGAATATGTTCTTTGTGCGTTCAGACGAAAATCCTTTATTCAACACTGCTTCTATCAATTTACCTGGAGGTAGACCAACATTAGTGAACGACTTATTACAAGCAGCGCCAACTATACCATTAAGAGATCCAAATCGTTTAGGAGGATTTGGAGGTGCAGATGCAACCGTACATCAGTCTATCACGCTTAACGTACCAGGTATAAATACATTAGTTGAGAATGAATCTAAGGTAAATAGATTAAATGCCAATTTGTATTTGCAATTTGAACCAATCGAAGGTTTAGCTCTAAAGTCTAGTGCATCTTATAACACAACTAATATTGAAGGGCAATTATTTGTTCCGGAATATGACTTGGGGTATTTTTTCCCAAATCCATTGGCGCAGTTACGTGTGGTTAATACTAACATAGATCGATTTTTGATCGAAAACACGATTAACTTCAACAAGGAATTTGACAAGCACAACCTATCTGTATTAGTAGGGCAAACGTATCAAAAAGATAATTTTAGAGCCATTACAACAGTAGGTGGAGGTTTGACAGCGCCTTATATCAAGAACTTGGAAAACGCTACAGACTTTAGTGTTTTTGACAATATTCAGGAGTCTGCTTTGTATTCTTATTTAGGAAGGGTGAATTACTCTTTTGATGACAAGTATTTCTTTACAGGTAACATACGATATGATGGTTCGTCAAGATTCAACCCTGATGTGCGTTATGAATTTTTCCCATCGGTTTCTGCTGCTTGGAAAATTCACAATGAATTTGAATTACCAGACTTTATTACAAGCCTTAAATTAAGAGGTGGTTGGGGTGAAGTAGGTAACCAAGAAATTGGAAACTACCTATTCCAAAGAACTGTTAACAGAGGTATTCCTTATCAATTTTCTGGAGGTCCAACGGTTATTGGTTCTGCTGTAACCCAACTTATTGATGAGGACATCAGATGGGAAACCAGAAGAACTAGCAGTATTGGTCTTGATGCTTCGTTGTTTAATGGAGGTCTAGATTTTACAGCAGAATACTACAGAAACACTTCAGAAGACGTTTTGGTAAATATTCCGGTTCCTTTTACAAATATTGTGGGTGCATTTAACTCTGAGATTTTGTCAAATGCAGGATCTATTAGAAACTCAGGTATAGAATTATCTGCGGTTTACAGACAGTTCATTGGTGATGATTTCTCATTTGAAATCGCTCCAAACTTCTATACCGTAAAGAATGAAATACTAGATATAGGTAACCAAGATTTTATTAGCGGTACAGGCTCGAGAAATATCGTTGGTCGTTCTTTAGGTGAACATTATGGTTGGGTGTATGACGGTATATTTCAAACAAATGATGAAATAGCAAATTCACCAACGCAACAGCCTGGTACACGTCCTGGAGATATCAAATTTAGAGATATAAGCGGACCTGACGGAACTCCTGATGGCGTAATTAATGATGCAGACCGTACCTTCTTAGGTCAGGGCTTGCCAACCTATTATTACGGGATCAATATTACGGCCAGATATAAAAACTTTGACTTTACCATTTTCGGACAAGGAAGTGGAGGTAACTTGATCAACAGTAACTTATATCGCGGTCTAATGCCTACTTCTGGATATACTAACTGGCACGAGGATATTTTAAATCGTTGGACGCCAGATAATACCAATACCACTGTGCCACGAGTAGTGTTTGGAGATCCTAACCAAAATGGCCGAAACTCTAACAGACCGGGATGGTTACAAGACGGAGATTACTTTAGAATCAATACGATTTCTTTAGGATACAGTCTTCCTAATGATTTTATCAGTAAAATTTCAATGTCTAGCGCAAGGTTTTATGTGACTTTGCAGAATGTTGCTGTTCTTTCAAAATACAAAGGATATAATCCAGATTTTCAAGCTGGTGTCTTAAATCCTGGTTTTGATTTTGGTACCTATCCAAGACCTATGACAACCATGTTAGGGGTTCAATTAAAATTTTAAAAGCTTAGAAAAATGAAAACAAATTTTATAAAATCATTGTTTCTTGTAGTTGGTATCACCGCATTTATTTCTTGTGATGATCAACTAGACATCGAGAACACAAACAGGCTTGCTGAGGAAGAATATTATCAGACCGAAGCAGAAGCCCAGGCTACAGTAGATGCTATTTATAATGGGCTTATCATTGACGGGAATTATCAGAGAATGATCCCGGCAATTAATGATGCCAGAGGAGATGAAACAAGATCAAGAAGTCCGTGGGCTTTTTTGATCGGGACTGCTAATTTTACAATTCCACCTACAGATGGAGCTGTAGAAATAGCGTATTTAGGTTTTTATACTATAATCAATAGAGCCAATCAGGCGCTTGCGGCTATAGACCGTATCGAAGATATTGATCCGGAGCTTAGAGAACGTCTTATAGGACAAGCTTATTTCTTAAGAGCTTTAACCTATTTTAATGCTACTAATATTTTTGATAATGTCCCTCTGGTATTAGAGGTACAATCTGGAGCTGAAAGTTTTTTCCCTTCAAATCAAGAAACAACCCAGGCAGATATATATGCACAGGTTGAGGCAGATTTAAATATGGCAATTGAGCGACTACCGGTAAATTACGATGATCCTTCTTGGCCAGATTTTGGTCAGGATGCGCGTGCTACTTTGGGAGCTGCCAATTCATTAATGGGTAAGCTTAAATTGTATCAAGGTGATTACGAAGGAGCGTTGCCGTATTTTGAAAGAGTTGTAAATTCAAATGTGTATGATCTAGCGCCTAATTATGGGGATTTATTTTCTCAAGATCCGGCTCTAGAAAATGCTAACCCGGGTAGAATATTTTGGGCAGAATTTACACAAAGTCAAAACGTTGACTTTAACTGGGGTGGAGACCCTACGGTCAACTGGAGACAGTTTTCTGCAATCGCACCTACGTATTCTGGAGCAGATTTTTATGACTTCTTTCCTACTCAATTCTTAGTGAATGAAATGAAACAAGAAAGAACCGTTGATGACGAAATAGATCCAAGATATCCTGCTACAATCTTATCTTATCTTCCAGAAGAAGGTTTGACTCAAGCTTATGGGAGAGAGTTCTTCTTAGATCAAAATGAAAATTACATTGCCAAGTATACGTTGGCTAATACAGGAGGAGATCCTTTTACCTGTGGTATAAATTATCATATCATACGTTTTGCAGATGTCTTGCTAATGTATGCTGAATGTTTAGCGAATACAGGCAATATTCCTCTTGCGGCGTCTCAAGTTCAGCGTGTAAGAGACCGCGTGAATCTTCCGGATCGTGAAGCAGAATTTGCAGGTTATAACCTTTCTCAATTTATGGAGCAGTTAGATCACGAGCGAATCACTGAATTATCGATTGAAGGTTTACGTTGGTATGATATAAAAAGATGGGGTTATTTAGATGATCCTGCAAAATTGAGTGAGCTTCAGGACAATGATTCTGATTTTGCTACCTATTCATCAAATAGAAAGTTTCAACCTATTCCTCAGAATGAGCTAGATAGAAACCCTAATTTGATAGGAAATTCAGCTAATCAATAAAATCCTTTCTGTTGAAAATCAATAATCTATTTGTTTTAGTATTTGCCCTTGTGGTAAGTTCTTGTGCAGATAATAAAAAATCTGAGACGCTCTTTGAGCGTCTCAGTGCTTCTTATACAGGTATTGATTTTGAGAATACAATAACCACAAACGACTCGATCAACATACTCAATTATGAGTATCTCTATAATGGAGGCGGAGTAGGAGTTGGTGATTTTAATAAGGATAACCTGCCTGATGTTTTCTTCAGTGGCAATCTTACTTCGGGTAAACTTTATCTCAATAAAGGAGCTTTAAAGTTTGAAGATATCACGTCTGCTTCTGGTATAAATACTTCCGGAAAGTGGACAACCGGGGTAAGTGTTATTGATGTGAATCAGGATGGTTATGATGATGTTTATTTAAGTGTGGGCGGAATGGGGAACAAAAGCGAGTTCCCCAATCTGCTTTACATTAATAACGGAGATTTAACTTTTACTGAAGCTGCAGCAGAATATGGCTTGGCAGATCAGGGAGAATCCATTCAAGCCGTATTCTTTGATTATGATCTGGACGGAGATCTGGATATGTATTTATTAACCGGTGGTGGATTTGAAAATTCAGCGATTAGCGTTAGAGCTATGCAGACCAATGGAACTGCAAGAAACACAGATCGTTTATATCGCAATGATTACAATGAGAAACTGGGACATCCGGTTTTTACAAATGTTTCGGCAGAAGCCGGAATCACTTTTGAAGGTTTTGGATTAGGCGTTTCGGTATTAGATGCCAATAACGACAACTGGCCAGACCTTTATATTTCTAATGATTACTTATCAAGAGATTTACTCTATGTAAATCAACAAAATGGAACATTTAACGAAGAGGGCTTGACATATTTTGGGCATATGAGTCACTTTTCTATGGGGAATGATGTAGCAGATATTGATAACGACGGTTTTACAGATGTAATTACCGTAGATATGTTGCCCGAAGATTTAAAACGAAGAAAATTAATGTCTGGAGCAAATTCTTACGACATATTTCAGATTGCCTTGCGCTATGGCTACGGGCATCAGTATATGCGTAATATGCTTCAGCATAATAACGGTGACGGGACCTATAGCGAGATAGGTCAGTTTGCCGGTATAGATAAAACAGATTGGAGTTGGGCTCCACTGCTTGCAGATTTTGACAACGATGGGTTTAATGATCTTTACATAACAAACGGTTTTGGCAAAGACATTACCGATATGGATTTTGTGAAATTCAGAGAAAGCAAAAGTTCGTCTTTTGGTAGTGGTGGTGAATTGCAAAAAGCAGTTAAAGATTGTCTAACCACACGCCCGGCAATTAAAGTAGCCAACTATGCATTTAAAAATGTAGATGGGCAGTCATTTACTAAAAATATTGAAGCCTGGGGTTTTGAAGAAGCTTCTATTTCAAGTGGTGCGGTGTATGCCGATTTTGATAATGATGGGGATCTTGACCTTATGGCAAGCAATATTAACGCTCCGGCTTTTGTTTATAAAAATACCCTCAATGATAGTTTAGGACTGCAGACTAACTATTTAAAAGTGGATCTACAAGGTTCAAAAAATAATTTAAAAGGAATTGGCGCAACTGTACGTGTTTATTCAGGCAGTACTGAAAGGATAAGAGTCAATAATCCGGTGCGCGGTTTTCAAAGTACGGTGAGTACTACCTTACACTTCGGATTGAAAGATCATAGAACTATAGACAGTTTGATCGTGCAATGGCCAGATGGTAAAAAGTCTATTGAACGCAATATTAAAGTCAATGGGCTCTTGACAGTATCTTATGATGAGGCAAATTATATTCCTCAAGATACAACTGATCAAGCTAGTTTTTTAACGCGTGTTGAAGCCATTGATTATGAGCATAAAGACCGTTTCAATAACGATTATGCTACACAACCTTTGCTTATGCATAAATACTCAGAGCAAGGTCCAAGTCTGGCAGTAGGAGATTTAAACGGAGATGGTCTCGAAGATGTATTCATCGGCGGAAGCTACGGTGAAAATTCTACTATTTTATATCAACAAAAGGATTACACTTTTAAAAAGCAAGAACTCCCGGAAACAGAACTTTTTGAAGATGGGGAGGCTGTTATTTTTGATGCAAACAATGACGGTAAATTAGATCTTTATGTCACCAGCGGTGGATCTGAGCGCTATGCCGGTCACAAGGCTTATCAAGATCGCTTGTATTTCAATACCGCTTCAGGTTTTGTAGCGCAGCCACTGCCGGAGATGCTTACGAGCACATATGCTGTAGCAGCTGCAGATTTTGATAACGATGGGTTTGTAGATCTTTTTGTGGGAGGACGCGTCGTTCCCGGGAAATTTCCGACGACACCAGAGAGTTATATTCTGAAAAATAAGGGTGGAAATTTTGTAGATGTGACGGCTGAGGTTTGTCCGTTGCTTCAAAATGCGGGAATGGTAACTGACGCTGCTTTTAGTGATTACAACAAGGACGGAAATATCGATCTCATTCTTGCAGGCGAATTTATGCCAATAACTGTACTGGAGAATACAGGCAGCACCTTTGAAAATAGAACAGAAACACTCGGACTCAGTGAAACAACAGGTTTATGGAACAGTATCGCAGTAGCCGACTTTGATAATGATGGAGACACAGATTTTGTTGCAGGAAATATAGGGCTGAATACCGTGCTAAATTCTGGTCAAAATAAAGCATTAAAGGTTGATTATGCCGATTTTGATAACAATGGCTATGTAGATCCTATCTTCTCGAAGTATGAGGAAGGTGCTTATTTTCCAATAGCTACGTTAGACCAACTTACCCAACAGTTGCCGCAATTGAAAAAGAACTTCCTGTATTATCACAAATTTGCACAAGCAACCACAAGTGAGTTGCTTCAGCTCTTAAAAACTCCTTTCAAGACCTTAGAAGCAAAAGAATTACGTAGTATTTTTATAGAACAAAAGGATACGGGTTTTGAAGTTTTACCACTACCAAATGCCGTGCAGCTAGCACCTGTTAATAGTATTCTAGTCGAAGACTTAAACCAAGATGGATTTCCAGATCTTTTACTCGTGGGTAATGATTACAGTGCCGAGGTCAATGGAGGACGCTATGATGCTTCATTCGGTACGACTTTGATAAATACCAAAGATGGAAATTTTACAGAAGTATCTCGTGAAAAATCTGGTTTTACAGTGGCAGGAGATTCAAAAAGTATAGTGAAAGTTTCAACAAAGGACAGCAACTTGATACTTGTTGGCCGCAACGGTGAAACCTTAGCGACCTTTAAATTTAAAAATACAAACACACACAATTTAAACACCAAATAATTTAATTATGATGAACAAACTACAAGTTATTGGTGCATTTGTAATTGCATTTTGCAGCGTTTCGTTGCTTAATGCTCAGGATGCGACCATCACCGTAAAACCTTCAGAAGATGCACCTACGATTAGTAAACATATTTATGGGCATTTTGCAGAACACTTAGGACGTTCTATTTATGATGGCTTTTTTGTTGGGAAAGATAGTCCTATTCCAAATACAGACGGCGTACGTAATGATTTGATTGAAGCTTTAAAAGAGATCAAAATTCCTAACCTGCGTTGGCCTGGTGGTTGTTTTGCAGATACGTATCATTGGAAAGATGGTATTGGGCCGCAAGAAGATCGCCCTACAATCGTAAATACGTGGTGGGGTGGCGTGACCGAAGACAACAGTTTTGGTACCCACGACTTCTTGAACCTTTGTGAAGTACTGGAAACTGAGCCGTACTTGGCAGGAAATGTAGGTAGTGGTA
Organism: Leeuwenhoekiella sp. CH_XMU1409-2; assembly: GCF_037029365.1. Classification (NCBI taxonomy): domain Bacteria; kingdom Pseudomonadati; phylum Bacteroidota; class Flavobacteriia; order Flavobacteriales; family Flavobacteriaceae; genus Leeuwenhoekiella; species Leeuwenhoekiella sp. CH_XMU1409-2. Next base: position 96,665 of record NZ_JAYMEI010000005.1, read on the forward strand.
CTGTTAAAGAATTGGCAGATTGGGTTCAATATGTAAATCACGACGGTACAAGCCCGATGGCCGACTTGCGTAAACAAAATGGCCGCGAGAAATCCTGGGGCGTTACCTATTGGGGTGTAGGAAATGAAATGTGGGGCTGTGGCGGAAATATGGAGCCGGAGTTCTACGCAAACTTATACCGCCAGTATGCAACATTTATGGGCAGCTGGAATAATGAAGCCGGTTTATACCGAATCGCATCTGGAGCGAATAGCGCAGATTACAACTGGACCGAGGTGTTGATGAAAAACATCCCTAAAAGCTTGTTAGATGGTGTTGCATTACATCACTATTCTGTAATTGATTGGAATAAGAAAGGACCGGATGTTGATTTTACCGAAGATCATTATTTCACCACAATGAAGTCGAGCCTGTTTATGGATCAATTGATCACCAAGCACGTGGCGATTATGGATAAATATGACAAGAAGAAAGAAGTAGATCTTGTTGTTGACGAGTGGGGTGGATGGTACGAAGTGCAAGAAGGTACAAATCCCGGATTTTTGTATCAACAAAATACGATGCGTGATGCGATGATCGCTGGTACAACTTTGAACATTTTTAATAATCACAGTGATCGTGTTAAAATGGCAAACCTTGCGCAAACGGTAAATGTACTTCAGGCAGTTGCTTTGACTAAAGGTGAGCAAATGATCTTAACGCCAACGTATCATATCTTAAAAATGTACACAGTACATCACGATGCACAGCTTATTCCGCTAGATTTAGATACGCCAGATTATGAGTATAATGGCGATACGCTTCCTGCAATTTCAGCTTCGGCTTCAAAAGATGCTGAAGGCAAAACGCACATTTCGCTGGTAAACATAGATGCACATAAAGAAAACACCGTGAGCATCGATCTTAGCGCATTGAATATCAAAGATTTTTCTGCTGAAATTTTAGCTTCAGATAAACTACAGGACCACAATTCTTTTGAAGACCCTGAGCATATCATGCCTGAAGGATTTAAGGATTTTAAATTTAAAAAAGGTGTGCTAGAAGTTACGTTACCGGCATTTTCGGTAGTGGTTTTAGAAGGAAAATAAACCTATTGCTATGAAAAAGAATAAAGAAATTACAAGTATACTGTATAAGGGGCTTTTTGTCTTTTGGTGTGCATTGGCAATTTCTTGCTCATCAGATTCACCGGTTGAAGAAACGGGTGAAGAGCCTGAAAAACCAACGTCTCCTGAAGAACCTGAAGAGCCCGAGGAGCCTGTAGCGGCAAAAGTCTATACGGTAGACAATATTACAGATACGTATTATGATGTTGCCGGCGTTGAGAACATTGCAAACTGGGGTCCCTATAACGTGCACGATCCTTCGGTGATCAAAGTGGGTAATACGTATTATTGTTATAATACAGACGTGTCTTTTGGTTCAGAAGTGCGTCCCGGAATCCAGATTCGTAAATCAGAAGATTTGATCAACTGGGAATGGATCGGTTGGGCTTTTAGCGGGTTACCGGCAAAAGGGGCTGCCTACATCAGAAGCAAAGGCGGGACACCTTTTCAAGCGCTTTGGGCGCCGTATGTGATGAAAGTTGGTGAGGAGTATCGTTTATATTATTCGTTATCCTCATCTACCGGAAGATTGAGTACGATGGGACTTGCTACTTCAGACAATCCTGAAGGACCTTGGGTAGAAAAAGATTTAGTGGTTTCTTCAGAACCTGGAGGTGCCGTGCAAACCAATGCGATAGATCCTTCTGTTGTGGTGACGCCAGAAGGCGAACATTGGTTCTACTACGGTTCTGCTTACGATGGAATCTACAAATTGAAATTAAATCCAGAAACCGGTCTGGCTGCAAATCCCGGAGATAAAGGCAGTAGAGTCGCACAACGCGGTTTTACTAACGGTATCGTAAACGGAAATATCGAAGGGCCCGAGGTGATCTATAATGAAGATCAGAACAAGTATTATATGTTTATTGCCTACGACTGGTTGCAAACCAAGTACAACGTGCGCGTAGGCCGAAGCGATTCTCCAGACGGGCCATTTTACGATTATAATGGTTTAGATATTAACACTGAAGAAGATAACGGTCCCATGATTCTGGCGCCTTATCGTTTTGATGAGCACTCAGGTTGGCAAGGAGTTTCGCATCCCGGCGTTTTTAAAGATGATAGTGGTCAATATTATATGGCGCATCAAGGAAGACCAGGTGAAAATAGTTTCTTTATGGTATTGCACGTGCGTAAAATCCATTGGACCGAAGATGGTTGGCCTCTTGTTTCACCAGAGCGTTTTGCCAATGTAGCACAGACAGCGATAAACAAAGAGGATCTAGTCGGAAACTATGAGCAGATCATTTTTGGTTACACTGTTACGCCGGGATATGCTGATGAACAGCGCTATCCTGATTTTCAAAACTCGATAGATCTCACGTTAAATGCTGACGGAAGTATCAATTCTAACGCCAATGATGTGTGGAGTTATGATGCACCTTGGTTAACTTTAAATTTTGGTGACGGAACCTTTGTAGATAAACTCTATGTTGAACGTGGCCGTGATTGGGAAAATGAAGTAGAATCTACCATTTTACTTTCAGGATTAAATAATGAAGGAACTGCCATTTGGGGCAAAAAAATAAACTAAAATGAAAGGATATTTTTATTCACTTTGTGCAGCAGCTGCACTTTTCACAAGCTGTAAAACCACAGCACAAACAGAAGAAGTAAGTGTAGAACGTGGTCAGGCACTTTTTGAAGAGCTTGAAGCTTCTTATAACAATCCGATTATAAAAGACAAATACACTGCAGATCCTGCTGCTTTGGTTCACGATGGTCGTGTGTATATTTATGCCGGTCACGATCAGGCGCCAGACGATCAGGAACGTTACATTATGAATGAGTGGTTGCTGTTTTCTTCAGATGATATGGTCAACTGGAAAGAACATCCCGTGCCGCTAAAACCTACCGATTTTGACTGGGCAATTCATTCAGCTTGGGCTGCGGAAGTGGTGGAGAAGGATGGTAAGTTTTACTGGTTTGTAACGGTTCAACATAATGAGTCAAAACACGGTAAAGCAATTGGTGTAGCCGTGGCAGACAGTCCGGAGGGACCTTGGAAAGACGCTATAGGCAAAGCTTTGATCACTAACGATATGACCACACAAACAAAAATTAGTTGGGATGATATTGATCCAACAGTTTTTATTGATGATGATGGCACTCCGTATTTATATTGGGGAAATCAAGTGTGTAAATACGTAAAGTTAAAAGACAATATGATCGAGATGGACGGTCCTATCCAGACAGTTGACCTTCCTAAATTTACTGAAGCACCATACATTCATAAACGTGGCGACTGGTATTATCTTTCTTATGCTTATGATTTTCCTGAGAAAACCGCCTATGCAATGTCAAAATCAATTACCGGTCCGTGGGAATATAAAGGGATTTTAAATGAAGTTGCGGGTAACAGCAACACCAACCATCAGTCAATTATTGAATTTGAAGACAAATGGTATTTCGTTTATCATAACGGAAGCATTCCAACACACGGTAGCAGTTTTCACCGTTCGGTTTGTGTAGATCGTTTATACTACAATGAAGACGGGACGATCAAACGCATCGTGATGACTTCAGAAGGAATTCAACCAGAAAACTAAATTATGAAAACGCTTTTCACCCTTTTTAGTCTTTTAGTATTCAGCAGCCTTTTTGCACAAGACATCCGCGTTCACGATCCGGTTGCGATCAAGCAGGGCGATATGTATTATCTCTTTTGTACCGGAAGAGGAATTTCAGTATTCAGTTCGCCCGATTTAAAAAACTGGGAAAAAGAACCTCAGGTTTTTACTGAAGAACCGGTTTGGGCAGATGATGTTGCGGCAGATTTCAATAATCATATTTGGGCTCCGGATATCACGTTTCATAACGGCAAATACTATCTGTATTATTCGGTTTCTGCTTTTGCGAAGAATACTTCGGCTATCGGTTTGACCATCAATACGACCCTTGATGCAGACGATCCTAATTACAAATGGGAAGATCAGGGTATCGTGATCCAGTCGGTTCCTAATCGCGATTTATGGAATGCCATTGACCCTAATTTGATTTTTGATAAGGATGACACCCCATATCTGGCATTTGGTTCTTTTTGGGAAGGACTAAAGATGGTAAAGCTTTCAGAAGATTTGAAAGCTATCGCCCAGCCGCAAGAGTGGCATACGATCGCGCGTCGGGAACGTTCCTTCGATCTAGCGGATGCCAATCCCGGAGATGCAGCGCTAGAAGCGCCATTCATCTTCAAAAAAGGAGATTGGTATTATGAATTTTTGTCCTGGGATTTATGCTGTCGCGGTGAAAACAGCACCTATAAAGTAGTGGTTGGACGATCTAAAAGTGTGACTGGTCCTTATGTAGATAAAGACGGGGAAGCTCTAAATAATGGCGGAGGAACCTTGATCATTGAAGGAAATGATAATTGGTATGGTGCGGGTCACAACAGTACTTACACGTTCGACGGAAAGGATTACATCATTTTTCACGCGTATGATGCAAATGATAATGGCGCACCAAAATTGAAAATTGCCGAACTTCAGTGGGATGCTGAAGGCTGGCCAACTTTAAAAGATAATGTTCTTGATTAAAATGAAATATTTTGTTGTTAGTCTGTTTCTACTAAGTGCTTTTGCCAAAGCTCAGGAGAAGGTTTCGCTTTTTCCATTGAATGCGGTTTCGATAGAATCCGGAGTTTTTAAAGAAGCAGCATTAACCGATTTTAATTACATACAAGCGCTTGATGCAGATCGCTTACTCGCTCCATTTTTGCGCGAAGCCGGTCTTGAGCCTAAAGCAGATTCCTATACCAATTGGGAAAATACCGGACTCGACGGCCATACTGCTGGGCATTATATTTCGGCACTGTCGATGTATTATGCTTCTACCGGCGATAAAAAAGCAAAGGAAATGCTCGAATATGCCTTAGCCGAATTAGATCGCGTTCAAAAAGCAAATGGGAACGGTTACATTGGTGGCGTACCCGAAAGCGATGCGCTTTGGGCAGAAATTAAAGCAGGAAAGATCAACGCGGGAAGCTTCAGTCTAAACGATAAATGGGTGCCGCTGTATAACATCCATAAAACCTTTAATGGTTTAAAAGACGCGTGGATTCATGCAGAACTTCCGCAGGCAAAGCGTATGCTCATTGAGTTGACTGATTGGTTTCTGAATATTACAGCCGATCTAAGTGAGGCGCAAATTCAAGATATGCTGCGTTCAGAACACGGCGGACTCAACGAAGTTTTTGCTGAAGTTTATGCGATTACAGGCGATAAAAAATACCTGAAACTCGCTGAAGATTTTTCGCAGCACGCTTTGTTAAAACCGCTAGCGGCAAATGAAGATATCTTAACCGGAATGCACGCCAATACGCAAATCCCTAAGTTTATTGGTTTTGAGCGTATCAGTCAGTTGGAAGAGGCTAAAAATTACCACGATGCAGCATCCAATTTCTTTGATAATGTAACCACACAGCGTTCCATAAGCATTGGCGGTAACAGCGTGCGCGAGCATTTTAATCCCGTAGATGATTTTTCATCGGTGGTAAGCAGCGAGCAAGGACCAGAAAGTTGTAACACCTACAATATGCTCAAGTTGAGTAAGCTCTTGTTTGAAGATACTTCAGAGGAGCATTACATCGACTTTTACGAGCGCGGTTTGTACAATCACATTCTGTCTTCTCAAAATCCAGATGGCGGTTTTGTGTATTTCACGCCCATTCGACCTGGTCATTATCGCGTGTATTCGCAGCCGGAAACCAGTTTTTGGTGTTGTGTGGGTTCGGGGATGGAAAATCACACCAAGTACAACGAACTCATTTATGCCAAAAAAGAGGATAAACTTTATGTGAATTTGTTTATTCCTTCGGAAGTAGGCTGGGATGAAAAGAAGGCATTTTTAACGCAGATTACAAACTTTCCCGAAGAAGCATCAACAGAACTGATTTGGAATAGCAAAAAGAAAACCAAGGCAACTTTGATGTTGCGTTATCCACAATGGGTAAAAGTTGGTGAACTGAAGGTTTATATAAATGATAAACTACAGAAAATAGATACGACTCCGGGTTCTTATGTTTCTCTGGAGCGCAAATGGAAAAATGGCGATCGCATTAAAATGGAATTGCCAATGCATTTAAGTCTGGAGGAATTGCCTGATGATTCAGGCTATGTTTCTGTAAAGTATGGTCCAATTGTTTTGGCTGCTGTGACGGGTGATGAAGATCAAGACGGACTTTTTGCAGATGATAGTCGAGGAGGTCACATCGCAGATGGTCCATTTTTACCTTTAACCGAAGCACCGATGTTTCTTTCTAAAGACGGTGAAAATCTTTTGAATGAGATCAAGCCGGTTGAAGATAAGCCGTTACATTTTACAGCGCCTAAGCTGTTTTATCCTGAAACGTATTCAGAGTTGGTGCTTCAGCCGTTCTATAAAATTCACGAGAAGCGCTATTCGATATACTTTAAAAAACAAACTCCTGAAGGCTTAGCTGAAGTGCAACGCAAGCTTGAAGAGAAGCAGAAAGCCGAAGCTTATTTGCGTGAGATCACATTAGATTTTGTGGCTCCGGGAGAACAACAACCGGAATCTGATCACGGGATTTTATCAGAAAATTCAAACAGTGGCTTAAATCAAAATAAGCACTGGCGCGATGCTACAAGTTGGTTTAGCTACGATCTTAGAAATAAAGAAGCTAAGGCTAAAACGTTGCGCGTGACCTATTTTGGTAAAGACGCTGGTCGCAACTTTAAGATTATGATAAACGGAACTGTAATTGCTGAACCGCATTTAAAAGGAACCCGTGGGAATGAATTTTTTGAAGTTGATTATACGATTCCGCAAGAACTTGCAGCCAATAATGAAATATTAACCGTGCGCTTTGAAGCTGAAGAAGGTTCAACCACAGCCGGAATTTATGGCGTACGCTTATTGAGCGTACCCGCAACCCAAGAATAAAAACACATAACTCACTTATAAGATGATCACACAAACAATTAAAAAGGCAGGATTAGCCGCCGTTTTAGCCGGTACTTTTCTGGCAGGCAATACGCTTTTTGCTCAAAAAGAATTAACGGTTGATATGAGCGAGACCATCGCACCCATTCAACCTACGATGTATGGAATTTTCTTTGAAGATATCAACTTTGCTGCCGATGGTGGTCTGTATGCTGAGATGATCAAAAACCGTTCGTTTGAATTTACGATCCCAATGATGGGTTGGTCACAGCCTAACAGCGACAGACATTCGTACAACAACGAATCTGGTTTTGCAATGCCGGTAAAATACTTTGAAGGTGAAGGTAATTTGAACTTTTTACGTGTTCAGGTTAAGAATGCTGAAGGCTATGAATTGCACAATGAAGGATTCCGAGGGATGGGGATCAAAGAAGGAGATACCTATCGCTTTACTTTTGATGCCAAGCAAATGGAAGGTGCAGTTTCCGCAGTGAAGGCCGAACTTTTGGATGAGGAAGGAAATACGATTGCTGAAGCTTCAATCCCGGTTTCTGGCTCAGAATGGGCAAATTATAAAGCTGAAATCGTTCCGAATAAAACCGTGATGAAAGGTTCTTTAAAGTTAACTTTTGAAGGTACCGGCGAATTAGGTCTTGATATGGTTTCTTTGTTTCCAACAGATACGTGGAATGGTCGCGAGAATGGTTTACGTAAAGATCTAGTGCAATTGTTATATGATCTTGATCCTGGGTTTTTAAGATTTCCTGGAGGTTGTATTGTAGAAGGTCGCACACTGGCGCGTCGTTACCAATGGAAAAAAACCGTGGGTCCTGTTGATGAGCGTCCGAGTTTAGTTAACCGTTGGAATACCGAATTTGATCACCGTTTGACTCCAGATTATTATCAATCGTTTGGTTTAGGTTTCTTTGAATATTTTCAGTTGTCTGAAGATCTAGGGGCAGAGCCACTTCCTATCTTAAGTTGCGGTATCGCGTGTCAATTTAACACAGGCGAATTGGTACCAATGGACGAACTTGATCCTTATGTGCAGGATGCGCTGGATTTAATCGAGTTTGCAAATGGTTCAACAGATACTCCTTGGGGAAAAGTACGCGCAGATATGGGACATCCTGAGCCTTTCAATATGAAATACATAGGAGTAGGTAATGAGCAATGGGGACCGGAATATATCGAGCGATACAAAGTATTTAATGAAGCTATTGCAGAAAAATATCCTGAGATCATTATTGTTTCAGGAAGCGGACCATTTCCTGACGGAGACTACTTTGAATACGGTATGAAAGAACTCAAGAAAATAGGAGCAGAGATCATCGATGAGCATTATTACAGAAGTCCGGAGTGGTTTAGAGAAAATGCAACCCGTTACGACAGCTACGATCGAAACGGACCAAAAATTTTCGCAGGAGAATACGCAGCACAAACCGTGGCTATTGCAAGCCCTGATAATAAGAATAGTTGGGATGCTGCGCTTTCTGAAGCTGCATTTATGACTGGTTTAGAGCGTAATGCTGAGGTGGTTCAACTTACTTCGTATGCACCGCTTATGGCACACGCAGATGGATGGCAGTGGACACCAGATATGATCTGGTTTAATAACCTAGAATCTTACGGTACACCCAATTATTATGTTCAGAAACTATATGCTACCAATAGAGGAACCGATCTGATCTCGGTAACGCAGGATGGCGAAAACTTGGTTGGTCAAGACGAACTCTACGCTTCGGCGACGCTAGATACAGAAGCTAAAGAGGTTGTGGTGAAAGTGGTGAATACGTCAAGCGAAGCACAGGAGGTGACCTTAAATTTTGATGGGAAAAAATTAAAAGGAAAAGGGAAAGCAATCGTATTGAAGGAGGCAGACCTGAATAAAGAAAATTCATTTGAATCTCAGCAGGAAATTGCCCCTGTAACCGAGGAGTTAAAAGTTAAAAAAGATGTTGCAACCTATGAGGTTTCGGCTTATTCGTTGAATATCATTAGAATACCACTAAAATAAATTCTTAATAAAAAACTAAAAATATTAAGTGTTGAATCTACATTTTTAAACAGATTATAGTAGATTTGTTAGCAAGTAAGATTTTAGAATATGAAAGATTATGTGATTGGGCTTGATTACGGCTCAGATTCTGTTAGAGCGGTTTTGATAGATGCAGCTACAGGAGCAGAGATAGAAGCAGAAGTAAGTTATTATAGACGTTGGAAAGAGCGTCTATATTGCGACGCATCAGAAAATCGTTTTCGCCAGCATCCTTTAGATTTGATCGAAGGTCTTGAAGCAACCATAAAAGCTGTTGTTACCCGAAGCGGAATTTCAGCAGAATCGGTAAAAGGAATTTGTATTGATACTACAGGTTCTTCACCTATTCCGGTTAATGCGGAAGGTGTGCCTTTATCACTAACAGATGGTTTTGAAGAAAACCCTAATGCGATGATGGTTTTGTGGAAAGATCATACCGCAATTGCAGAAGCTAACGAGATCAATCACCTTGCACGCACTTGGGGAGGTGAAGATTTTACAAAATATGAAGGAGGAATCTATTCTTCTGAATGGTTTTGGGCAAAAATTTTACACGTGGTGCGTGAAGATGAGGCAGTAAAACAAGCTGCATACTCTTGGATGGAGCATTGTGACTGGATTACTTATCTTTTGCTTGAAAATACTTCGTTAGAAACGTTTAAACGCAGTCGTTGTGCAGCAGGTCATAAAGCGATGTGGCACGAGAGCTGGAGAGGATTACCGCCAGAAGAATTCTTAGGTAAATTAGACCCATATTTAGCAGCATTGCGTTCACGATTATATTCTGAGACGTATACGTCTGATGAGGTAGCCGGAAATCTTAGCGCTGCCTGGGCAGAAAAATTAGGACTTACCACTGAAACTAAAATCGCAGTAGGAACTTTTGATGCACACGCTGGGGCTGTAGGCGCTAAAGTAGAAGAGCACACGCTCGTTCGCGTAATGGGAACTTCTACGTGTGATATAAGTGTTTCTTCACCAGAGGTAGTGGCAAATAAAACCGTAAGAGGTATTTGTGGTCAGGTAGATGGTTCTGTCATTCCCGGGGCTGTAGGTCTTGAGGCAGGTCAATCTGCTTTTGGGGATTTATTGGCGTGGTTCAAAGATGTATTGAGTTGGCCCATTGATAACCTTGTGCTTACTTCAGATATTCTTTCTGCAGAGCAAAAGGAGCAATTAAAAGAAGAAATAGAAGCTGATTTTATCAGAAAATTATCTGATGCTGCAGAAGCGATTCCACATAGTGAAGCGATTCCCGTTGCTTTAGATTGGATCAATGGAAGAAGAACTCCAGATGCAAATCAAGAGCTTGAGGCTGCGATCACCAACCTGAATATGGGAACGCGTGCTCCGCATATCTTTAAAGCCTTAGTAAATGCGATTTGCTTTGGTTCCAAAAAGATTTTAGATCGTTTTGAAGATGAAGGCATCGAGATCAAGTCGGTTGTGGGTATTGGCGGTGTAGCGCGTAAATCTAAATTTATTATGCAGTCGCTGGCAAATACACTTAACGTACCGATTAAAGTTGCAGCCTCAGATCAGGCACCAGCGTTAGGAGCTGCAGTTTACGCTGCTGTTGCTGCAGGATTGTATCCTAATGTGATTGAAGCGAGCAAAACTTTAGGCAGTGATTATGAGGCAGAATATCTTCCGCAGGAAGAGCATTTAGAAGAATTTGCAGCTTTGATGCAGCGCTATGAAGTCTTGAGTGACTTTGTAGAAAATAATATAACCAAACCGAAAAAGAACATAAAAGAACATGTATAAGTCTTTAAAGGAAGAATGCTACGAAGCTAATATGGAACTAGACGCGTTAGGTCTGGTTATTTATACTTTTGGTAACGTAAGCGCAGTAGATCGTAAAAACGGCGTATTTGCTATTAAACCTAGCGGTGTGCCTTATGAGACCTTGAAACCTGAAGATATTGTTATCGTTGATTATGATAATAACATTGTAGAAGGAGATAAACGTCCATCGTCAGACACAAAAACACATGCGTATTTATACAAACACTGGGAAGGTGTTGGCGGTATTGCACATACGCATGCCACATATTCTGTAGCTTGGGCTCAGGCACAGATGGATATTCCGATTTTTGGAACGACACACGCCGATCATCTCACAGCAGATATTCCTTGTGCGCCACCTATGCACGATGATTTGATCTCAGGAAATTATGAACACAATACAGGAATCCAAATTCTTGACTGTTTTAAAGACAAAGGTTTGGATTATAACGAAGTAAATATGGTACTTTTGGGTAACCACGGTCCTTTTGCTTGGGGAGAAACGGCTGCAAAAGCGGTTTATAACAGTAAGGTTTTAGAAGAAGTAGCGCGCATGGCACAATTGACACTTCAGATTAATCCAAATGCACCAAGACTTAAAGATTCGCTTATTAAAAAACATTATGAGCGTAAGCACGGAAAAGATGCTTATTACGGCCAGGGCTGCTAATCAATAAACTAATCAATTACATTTTCAAATTATGGGATTAATCACATTTGCCGCATTTACACTTTTGGTAGCGGTGATTTCGTATTTCGCTTCGCGTAAAACAGATGAGACCACTTCAGATGGTTACTTTTTAGGAGGGCGTAGTCTAACAGGACCGGTAATCGCCGGTTCCCTTTTGTTAACCAACCTTTCTACGGAACAAATTATTGGTACTAACGGTGTTGGTTTTAGTGAAGGTATTCTAATTGCAGCGTATGAAATCGTTGCAGCTGTAGCGATGGTTTTTACAGCTTTTGTGCTTTTACCAAAATACCTGAAAGGTGGAATATCGACGATTCCTCAATTTTTGGAAAAACGCTACGGAAAACTTACGAAAACGATTGTGTCAATCCTATTCTTAATGGCCTACGCGATTTCGATGCTGCCAACCGTATTGTATTCTGGAGCTTTGGCAATCAATACGATGTTTGATATCCCGGAGCGTATGGGACTTGATCCTGAATCTGCACTTTGGGTTACCGTTTGGGGTATTGGAATCATTGGCTCTATTTATGCGATTTTTGGTGGACTTAAAGCAGTAGCAGTTTCTGACTCGATCAACGCTGTTGGTTTGATTGTAGGAGGTCTTCTAATTCCTGTTTTCGGTCTTATGGCTGTAGGTAACGGAAGCGTTTTTGAAGGATTGAATGTAGTCACCACCAATCTTCCTGAGAAATTTGAAATTCTAGGTGGACCTAATTCTTCGGTGCCGTGGACGACCTTATTCACAGGTATGCTTATCGTGAATTTCTATTATTGGGGAACCAACCAAGCGATCATTCAGCGTGCGCTGGGAGCAAAAAACTTAGCCGAAGGACAGAAGGGACTATGTCTGGCAGCGATCGTTAAGATTTTAGGTCCTATCATTGTTGTACTTCCGGGAGTTATTGCTTTTGAATATTTCAACGGAAATCTTGACAATGCTGATGAAGCATACCCAATGCTTGTAAAAGCTGTTCTTCCAACTGCTTTTGTAGGATTCTTTGCAGCGGTACTTTTTGGTGCGATTTTGAGTTCGTTCAACTCGGCATTAAACAGTTCGGTAACCTTATTCGGTCTTGACTTATATAAACAATATTTTAATGCAAATGCATCAGAAAAGCAAGTAGTACGCGCAGGTAAAACTTTCGGTATATTCTTAGCGATCTTTTCGATGGCAATTGCACCATTGCTCTACGGCGTCGAAGGTGGTATTTTCAATTACCTACAGGAATTAAACGGTTCTTTTAGTGTGCCTATTTTGGCAATCATTTTAGTAGGTTATTTCTCAAAACGCGTTTCAGGAAAAGCAGCTAACATCGCTATTGTTTTTGCGGTAGTGACCTATTTAGTGACCCTGTACGTGGTAAAACCAATTATTGCAGACAATGCAGTTGCAGCAGCAGAGCTCTCTGGCGTTACCGATGCTTCAGAACTTGCAATGGTAGCAAAAGATGCGTTCCCAAGTTTCTTACATATTATGGGAATCATATTTGTAATGGTTCTTATTATCTTGTTTACGGTGAGTAAATTCTTTCCACGTCAAACAGATTATCTTGAAGAATACACACGTCAGGTGGACATTACACCTTGGAAATATTTAAAACCTGCTGGTGTAGTTATCTGCATCGCGGTGGTGAGTATTTACATCTACTTTTCATAAAAAACACTTAATCATTCAAAAATAAAAGCACAATCAAGGCTATGAATTATAACATTGACCAGTACGAGGTTTGGTTTGTATCAGGAACCCAGCATTTATACGGGGAAGAAACGCTAAAACAAGTAGCAGGACACTCTCAGGAGATTGCAAAAGGACTTAATGCATCTGCAGCGATTCCTGTAAAAATCGTTTATAAAGATCTAGTAAAAACGCCTAACGAGATCACAGACTTGTGTCTTGAGGCCAACAGTACTAAAAATTGCATCGGTTTAATTTTATGGATGCATACATTTTCACCGGCGAAAATGTGGATTAAGGGATTGAATATTCTTCAAAAACCGGTCTGCCATTTACACACACAATTTAATGCAGAAATTCCATGGGGCGAGATTGATATGGATTTTATGAATCTAAATCAATCTGCCCACGGTGATCGTGAATTTGGTTTTATGATGTCGCGTATGCGTAAAAAGCGCAAGGTCGTTGTTGGACACTGGCAAGATGCTCGCGTACAGACTAAACTTGGCGTGTTTACCCGTGTTGCTTTAGGATGGAATGAATTCCAAAACTTAAAAGTAGCGCGTATTGGGGATAATATGCGTGAGGTTGCCGTAACTGAAGGTGATAAGGTAGAAGCGCAAATGCGTTTTGGTTTTACCGTAAACGGTTTTGATTCTTCAGATATTGTGGCAAAAATCAATGAGATCAAGCAAGAGGATCTTGATGCGTTATTGAAGACGTATGAGACGGAGTACGAACTGCACGATTCTATAAAAGAAGGAGGGGAGAAGCGTCAGTCTTTAGTTGATGCAGCAAAAATCGAATTAGGCTTGAGAGCCTTTTTAGAAGAAGGTGGTTTTGGTGCGTTTACAGATACGTTTGAAAATCTTGGGGAACTGAAACAATTACCGGGAATCGCAACGCAGCGCCTAATGGCAGATGGTTACGGTTTTGGTGGAGAAGGAGACTGGAAAACAGCTGCTTTAACACGTGCGATGAAAGTGATGGCCATTGGTCTTGAAGGTGGAACTTCATTTATGGAAGATTACACCTATCACTTCACACCACAAGGTTCTTACGTATTAGGTTCGCATATGTTGGAGATTTGTCCATCTATTGCAGATGCTAAACCAAAATGTGAAGTACATCCGTTAGGAATTGGAGGTAAAGAAGATCCGGCGCGTTTGGTGTTCAACTCACCAGAAGGTCCGGCGATCAACGCTTCTTTAGTAGATATGGGTAACCGTTTCCGTTTAATTGTGAACGAAGTTGAAGCCGTTAAGCCAGAAGCAGATCTTCCGCATTTACCGGTAGCGCGTGTACTTTGGGATTGTAAACCAAATCTTGATATCGCAGCAACAAGCTGGATTCACGCTGGAGGAGCGCACCATACGGTGTATAGCCAAGCGGTAACTACAGAATTTATGGAAGATTTTGCAGACATCGCAGGTATCGAATTACTTGTGATCGATGATCAAACCCGAGTGCGTGACTTTAAGGATACGATAAACGCTAACGAAGCTTATTATCATATCTTTCAACACCGTATGTAAGTTTTAAAAACAGAAGAATTATGAAATTAAATAAAAATCTTTTAGTTGTTCCTGTAGTACTAGGGATGGCCCTTTCAGTGGTAAATTGTAAAAATGAGCCTAAGAAAGAAGAAACTGCGGTTGTTGCAGAAATGCCTGAGGCAACCATCACCAAGTCAGACTTTGGAATGACGCCAGATAGCATTGCTGTTGAAAAATACAGCCTTGTTAACGCAAATGGGATGGAAGTGGATATCATCACATATGGTGGTATTATTACAAGCTTAAAAGCACCTAGCCAAGACAGCACATTTCAAGATGTGGTACTCGGTTATGATACCTTAGAGGAATATACTACGACCGGAAATCCAACTTTTTTTGGAGCTTTGATCGGGCGTTACGGAAACCGTATTGCTAACGGTAAATTTTCTATTGATGGTGAAGAATATCAATTACCAACTAACGATGGACCAAACAGTCTGCACGGTGGAAAAGGTTTTGATAAAGTAGTTTGGACCGCTGAAGAAATTGAAGACGGAGATAACGTAGGCTTAAAGTTGACTTACACTAGTCCTGATGGTGATCAAGGCTATCCCGGTAATTTAGAAACTACAGTGATTTATACACTTCAGGCAGATAATACGCTTAAAGTGGATTATGAGGCAACCACAGATAAGGCAACGGTTGTAAACCTTACTCAGCACTCGTATTTCAATTTATCTGGTGATTTTGACAACACCATTTTAGATACCGAAGTAATGCTGAATGCAGATCAATATTTACCGGTTGATGAAACCTTGATTCCAACAGGGGAGTTGCGTGCTGTTGAAGGTACTCCTTTTGATTTCCGTGAAGCGAAAGCGATTGGAGCAGAAATTGAAGCTGAAAACGATCAGCTTAAAAAAGGGCAGGGTTATGATCACTGCTGGGTTTTAAATGATGAAAGCGGAGCGATGCATTTAGCCGCTACAGCTTATGATCCACGCAGTGGAAGATTCTTAGAAGTAATGACTACAGAGCCTGCGATTCAGTTTTATACCGGGAATTTCTTAGACGGGACTTTACCTCAAAAAGGAGGAGAAGGTACTTATGCTTTAAGAAGCGGTTTCTGTTTAGAAACACAGCATTATCCAGATTCTCCTAACCAGTCTGAATTTCCGTCGACACTTTTAAAACCGGGAGAAACCTATAGCACAACCACAAGTTTTAAATTTTCAGTAAAATAAAAATGCGTTGAGCATTTGTGTTTAGATGAAAAAGCCCAATGTAATTTACATTGGGCTTTTTGTTGTTTACGAGCGTTGCTTCAAATTTTGTTCGCAGAGCGCGACGATTTGTTCAATACGCTTCTGCCTCGTTGTTTCTCTTTTAGCTTGATTGAGCCAATACAAATAACTTTTGCGATAGCCTCGGGCAAAATTCTCATAGTTCTCAAAAGCTTTAGGATTATTGTTGAACGCCGCTTGTAGATCTTCCGGGATGATTCCGTTTTCAACATCGTCTAAAGCACTCCACGAACCGTTTTCTTTTGCGATTTCAATGGATTTATAACCACTATCGTGAATTAGGCCTTCCTTCTCTAATCGTTCAATGTAAGCTTTGTTAACTGCGCTCCAAACGCTTTTTGCGTTGCGCTTACAGAAGTATTGCTTGCGTCTATCGTCATCAATTTTTCTCACAGTGCTGTCAATCCAACCATAACAAATGGCGACTTGCACGGCTTCTTCCCAACGCATACTAGGTTCTTCGGCAGCTACTTTGTAAAAAACTAGATCGACACCGCTCTCTAAATGATGATTTTCATGAAGCCAAGCGCGCCATTCTTCAGCATTTTTAAAATAGAGTAGTGGGCGCTTACCTTTTGTCATATTTACTTGATTTCTTCCGCTTCAATATAGAAGTTACGATCAACTTTAAAATCGGTAATTGGCGCATCAAATGACTTTGTTTTCCAAGCTGCTGAAGGGTAGATCCATTCAGTTGTATTATTTACGTGAACCTGAATAGGCATATCAAAACCTTCAACAATAGCGGTATATCGGAATTTTAACGTGTTCCCATCAATCGTGTATTCCAACTCCGGAATCATCGTAGTTCGCAGGTATTGATCCCAAAATTGAGTCAGGTCAATTCCGCTTTGCTCGCTAATATAATTTTCAACCTGAGCAGTCGTCACTGTTTGATGATAAAATTCTTTGTTGAGTCCGCGCAGAATTTGCCGCCACTTTTCATCATCTTCAACTAGTTGGCGTACGGTGTGTAGAATATTGGCTCCTTTAAAATACATATCGCCGCTTCCTTCGTGATCTACACCATAAGTCCCGATGATCGGGCGATCATTACGAATTGATCTGCGCATCCCGACCACATAGTCTGAAGCCGCTTCTTTTCCGTAGAAATAATCAATGAATAAATTTTCAGAATAGGTGGTGAAACTCTCGTGAACCCACATATCTGCCACATCTTTATTGGTGATATTATTGGCGAACCACTCGTGACCGCTTTCGTGAATAATGATGTAGTCAAATTTCATTCCCCAGCCGCTTCCCGAAAGATCACGACCTAAATAGCCATTTCCGTATGCATTGCCATAAGTCACGTTGCTTTGGTGCTCCATCCCCAGATAAGGGACTTCAACCAGTTTATAGCCATCTTCATAAAATGGATAGGGGCCGAACCAATGCTCAAAAGCTTCCAGCATTTTTGGCACCTGCTTGAACTGCTTTTTAGCTTTCTCAAGATTTTCTTTTAGCACGTAAAAGTTTATGTCGAGTTCACCTTTTTCACCATTAAAAGTATCAGAAAAATGTGCGTAATCTGCAATATCAGCGCTTACTCCGTAATTATTAATAGGATTCTCAACAGCCCAATGAAAGGTAGTTTTGTCCTGAGTAGAAGTTGAATTAATAAGTTTCCCATTACCTACCGCTGTCAAGCCTTTAGGAACCGTAATAAAGAAATCTAGGCTTTCTACTTCGTCGTAAGGAATATCCTTGTTTGGCCACCAGATCGATGAACCAATGCCTTGATTGGCGTTTGCAGCGAAGACGTTACCATTGGCGTCTTCTTGCCACGTCCAGCCACCGTCCCAAGGTAAGCGATCACCAACCACAGGTTTTCCTTCAAATTTTACATCGACTGTGTTTACAGCACCTTTTTCTTGTTGCTCTTGAAGTGCTATAAAATAGGCTGCGCCATCTTTTTTGATCTTTAGTTTCTGTCCATTCTGAGTAGCGCTCAGGAGTTTCATAGGTTCTTGCAGATCTACTTGCAGGGTTTGATACGGATCAAGCACCTTGTAGGTGATCGTGTTAGTTCCTGAAATGAATTCTTGCTCAGGATCTATGTCAACTTTCAGATCGTAATGGGTGACATCCCACCAAGCGCGTTCAGGAGTGATGCTGCCTTTGAGTGTATCCTGATGTGTAAATTGCTTTTCTTGAGCAAATGCAGTTAGGCATATCATACCTAAAAGCGCTGTGATTAGTTTATGCATGCTTTTGTTTTAAGACTGAAGTTCAAATGTCGTTCCAAAAAATGGATTAACGCATAATCGCATTAGGGAAAACTACCGGACTCTCGTGACCGTTAGCTCCAACCGCTGAAACTCCGAAGAATGAATTATCAATTACAATTCCGTCTAAAGTAATTTCTGAAACATCCCCCACATAACGGCTATGGTCCCAGGTAGGCGAAGTGGTGTCTCTCCAGTATACTTTGTAACCAAATGCTCCGTCTACTTTTGACCAAGCTAATTTAGCATCTGCTTCAACAATTCCACCAATTTTAACCGTCTCCGGTGCCGGCGGAGCCCAAGCTAAGCTCGCAAGGTTGATCGCGTTTACCGCTGTAAGTTTTGCTGCATACGAGAAGTTTACGTGTTCTACCACATCTCCATAAGCGATACCATCTTCAGTACGGATGTCTTGGTGCTGCTGGGTGTAATTTTCGTGCGCTTCCATAATGCGAACTCCAGCAAAACCTAAGTCATTAAAAGGTCTGTGATGCCCACCACGACCAAAACGATCCAGACGATAGATCATCATCGGGTTCATCTCTGGCATATACTTTTCTACATTTTTATGAATGTAGCGTGCTAATTGTCGTGAATTACCATCGACTTCACCTCCGTAAAAACGGCGTGCATTGCGCTGACGTTCGGTTTCATTTGCAGGAACAGGTTCTGAGAAAATTCTAAAATCACGATTGCTTACCACACCATCTACACCGGTGATATTTCCGATCATATCGTTGTTTAAAATTCCGATGATATCCCATCCTTTTTTTACAGCATATTCAGCAAGACCTTTTCCTCCAAAAAGGCCTTGTTCTTCTCCAGATAAACCAACATAAATGATGCTGTTTTCAAATTTGTATTTTGAAAGTACGCGGGCAGCTTCCATAGTTCCTGCCATACCGCTCGCATTGTCATTTGCTCCGGGAGCATCGGTGGTAAAATCGGTTGCACTACTCGCGCGAGAATCGATATCACCACTCATTATGATAAAGCGGTTAGGATATTTTGTGCCTCTTTGAATCGCGACAACATTTACCACGTAGGTTTCTTTAGGAATACGGCTTCCCATTTCTGGTGTAACTAAATCTTTCTGGTAAAAAACCTCAAGACAGTCACCACACTTTGCAGACGTTTTGTCGAATTCTTCTTTGATAAAGCGACGTGCGGCTCCTATTCCGCGGGTATCGCTTAGCGTATCGCTAAAGGTGTTGCGCGTACCAAAACCGGCAAGCGTGCGCACATCTTGCTCAATACGGTCTGCCGAAACAGCATCGATAATATCGTAAATGCGTAAATCTGTTTCTGAAGGCACATTATTCTGAGCGAAAAGAGCCCCGAAACAAGAAAGGAATACAAGTGTAAATTTTAATTTCATATCATTAATTAGGGTTAAAAAAGGACGAGCAGTATCGTTAAAAATACTGCTCGTGATAAATTTATGCTAATTTATTGGCATCGCCAAAGCGTCGAAATACTTAGGGCTTGCTGTGGTTTACCACTAAGATGCAGCAAACTTTTTAAGCAAGTCGCGTACTCTGTCGGTATCGTCTACATAATATTTTGCAGCTGTTTTTTGAAGTCCCACTTTGATCGTAAATGCTTCATCGGGTAGATCTTGGAACATATATTCATCGGTCCAATCATCACCTATGGCAAATTTAAACGTATAGTCTTTGCCGAAAATATGTTTGGTTACCGCTTTCCCTTTATGAATGGTACTGTCTTTAATTTCCAGAACTTTATTTCCGTCAAGAACACCAAGTTCATTATTTGCTGAAAGTTCTTTTAAAACAGTTGAAAGTTCGCTGGCACGCTTTTCTCCAAGGTCAGGATCGGCATTACGGTAATGCCACGCCAGTGAATAATTCTTCTCTTCAATAAAAGTACCTGCAGTGCGGTCTACATATTTTTCAAGAATAGGACGCACGGTCTCCATCCAGTCATTTTTAAGATTTTCAGTTACGGCCCATTCTCCGCCAACAGGACGTTTCCATACGCCGTGTTCTGCGATCAAAGTGATGGGCACATCTTGCCACCAGGTTCCTAAGGTATGGCGATCGCGGCCACTTATGATCACTACTTCTGTATTTTCCTGACTGTGTATGCTACGAATTAGTTCGATAAGTTCGTCATCAGGACTTGCATCTTCAGGGTTATTGACAAATCCTCTTAAGGTTCCATCATAATCTAAGAACAGAATGCGCTTTTCTGATTTTTTATACGCATCAAACATTTCATCTTCTTGATCTTGACGCATACGAATTGCTTTTACAATATCAGATTTGTGTGTGGTGTCGTGTAAAGAGTGCATAAAATCGTCAGCCCATTTCTCAACATTATAGCGTTTTAAGCGTTTTTGAAGGAATTTGTTCCTTTTGATTTGCTCAGCTTCCGGCATTTCCATCGCTTGTTTTAAGGCATCGGCGATCTCTTCAAAATTATTAGGGTTGATGATCAGGGCTTCACTCATTTCTTGCGCAGCACCGGCCATTTCACTCAGAATAAGCACACCTGTTTTATCAGTTCGGGTAGCAACATATTCTTTTGCAACGAGATTCATTCCATCTCTAATTGGAGTAAGAAGCGCTACTTCACAAGTCGTATATAAATCGATCAGATTTTCAAAAGGCATCGAGCGGTAGAAATACCAAATTGGTGTCCAACTCACCGATGCAAATTTTCCGTTGATTCTACCTACGAGTTCGTCTACTTCCTTTTTCAGCAATTGATACTGCGGAACGTTTGATCGAGAAGGCACTGCCAACATCACTAAACGTACTTTTTCTCTGAATTCCGGGTACTTTTCTAAGAAGTACTCATACGCACGAATGCGGTTTGCGATTCCTTTGCTGTAATCTAAACGATCTATGGAAAGAATCATTTTTGCATCTGGAGTAGAATCGATATGCAAGTCTAAACGGCGTTGTAATTCCGATTGATTTTTTGCAGCATCGTGTTTTGCAGCAGCATCGGCAAACTTGTCGTAGTCAATACCCATAGGGTAGGAGTTCACAGTGACGATTCGATCTTTTAAAGTGATCTCGTTAAAGCTCACTTCGTGTCTTAAAATACGAGAAACCGAACTTAAAAAGTGACGTTGATAATCATAGGTATGAAAACCAATTAGGTCTGATCCCAGCAGCCCTTTTAATATTTCTTCTCTCCAAGGAAGCGTTCTAAAAACTTCATAAGACGGAAACGGAATGTGTAAAAAGAACCCTATCTGTACATCAGGACGCTCTTTTTTAATAAGTTCCGGGAGAAGCATCAATTGATAATCGTGAACCCAAACTGTATCGCCCTCTTCAATATTTTCAAGTACAACTTCAGCATACTTTTTATTTACTTCTACATAGGTCTGGTAGCTTTCTTTTTCAAATTCGGTATACTCCATAAAATAATGGAATAGCGGCCAAATCGTACGGTTTGAAAAGCCGTAGTAGAAACCGTCAATATCTTTTTCGGTTAAAGAAACAGGAACACATTGTGCATCGTGGGCAGCTTTAGCCACATCATCTACAAGTTCCTCAGGAGTTTCTTCTTCGGTTAAACCGGTCCAACCGATCCAGACACCATTACTGTCTCTATGTACAGATTTCATTCCGGTTGCTAATCCACCTACGCTGGGTGTTGCTTTGATGGTATTGTTGTCAATTTGTAATTGTAAGGGCAGTCGATTTGAAATAATGATAGTTTTACTCATAAAAACACGTAATCGGAGGGTTAGATTTTTTGTTAATGCTTAAATTTCGGAAAATCGTAGCGGTTAAGCTAGCCGTTTAATAGAACTTTAGAATTTTAATTCCCTTATGGACAATTTAAATTATGGAATCATCGGGAACTGCAAGAGTGCAGCCCTTATCTCAGACAAAGGCTCATTAGATTGGTGTTGCCTGCCTATTTTTGACTCTCCCTCGGTCTTCGCCAAACTTTTAGATGAAGAAAAAGGAGGTTCTCAGAGTTTTGAGGTTTCAGATGAGTATACCATTACTCAAAAATATATGTGGCAGACCAATATCCTACGCACAATGTATGATAATGGTACCGATGCTTTTGAAGTGTTTGATTTTATGCCCAGATACGAAAAGCGAAGTGGAGCATTCTACGCACCGCCAGATATTATTCGTTTTGTACGATTGGTTAAAGGAGCTCCAAAGTTTGTGTGTAACTATGATCCTAAATTAGAATATGCCAGTACCGAAACGATAACGGTAAATAAAGGAGAGTATATCGAGAGTTACACCGATGACGGAAAGTATGATTCACTCTATTTATACACGAATCTTGAAAAGGAATCTATTCTTAATAAGAAAGAAATAACCCTAGACGGAAACGCATTTCTCTTGATGTCTTATCACGAGAAATTGATGGAGCAAACGCTGGATAGAGCGTATTTAAAATTTCAGCGTACGAAAGTTTATTGGATGAATTGGAGTGAGGTCACTACAAAATATCCTTTATATCAAAACGAAATTATGCGAAGCGCACTTACTCTAAAGGCCCTTACGTTTGAAAAGTCAGGAGCCGTTCTCGCTGCAGCGACTACCTCGTTGCCAGAGACCATTGGCGAAGTGCGCAATTGGGATTATCGTTTTTGTTGGGTGCGTGATGCTTCGATGGTGATTCGGGTGATTTCCAATTTGGGTCATACTAAGTATGCACAGAATTTTCTTCAGTTTATCATAGACACGCTTCCAGATAAAGATGAGAAAATGCAAATTATGTATGGTATCAATGGAGAGAAAGAACTTACCGAGCATACATTAGATCATCTTTCAGGCTATAAAAATTCGGCTCCGGTGCGCATAGGTAATGCAGCCTACGTTCAAAAACAGAATGATATCTACGGAATTCTGATGGAAGTGATCTATCAGCAGTTCATTCAGTTTGAAACTACTCTTGAAAACAGTGAGGAACTGTGGACGGTTGTTTTAGGAATTGTGAAAATCGTAAGACGACACTGGCAGGAACCCGATAAAGGAATCTGGGAATTGCGTACCGAAGATCGTCACTTTACGTTCTCAAAATTACTTTGCTGGGTGGCAGTAGATCGTGCGATTAAAATCGCTGAGGTTTTAAACCGAAGACGTCATCTTGAAGAGTGGGGCACATTGCGTAAGGAGATTCACGATGAGATTCACGACAACGCTTGGAATGAAGATATGCAGGCGTATACACAATATTACGGTTCAAAAGATATGGACGCTTCAACATTGCTCATGGAGCAGTATGGTTTTATCGATGCAAAAGATCCCCGATTTGTTTCTACCGTTGAAGCCACTGAACGCGAATTGTGCAAAGATGGTTTGATGTATCGTTATAAAAATGAAGATGATTTTGGTGAACCGAGTTCGTCTTTTACCATTTGTACATTTTGGTTTATCGACAGTTTATTCAAGGTAGGGCAGAAGCAAAAAGCAATCAAATATTTTGATCAATTGTTGTCCTATAGTAACCATTTAGGCTTATTCAGTGAGGATATCGATTTTAAAACCAAGCGTCTACTGGGGAATTTTCCGCAGGCATACTCACATCTTGCGTTGATCGAGACGGCGACTAATTTTGCAAAATATGGTCAGGAAGATGAAGAAGAAACACAGTTTAAACCTATTTTGTATTAGAAGAATGCAAAATATATAAGATATAAAAAGCGGCCTTTGAGCCGCTTTTTTAATGTCGTAGTCAAAAGTTTAGTAATGACTAGGTCTTAGTACGGAACGAATTTTGAAATATAAGTTATATGTATTTACTTTGTAATAACATTTGTAATTATGGAAGCATCAATAATCAAAATCGGAAATTCAAAAGGACTTCGCTTAAGTAAAACCATTTTGGAAAAATATAATATTAAGGACAAGGTTGAACTTATACTTGAAAAGGGACAAATAGTTCTTAAACCTATCGAATTACCGAGAAAAAATTGGGAAAAAGAATTTAAAAAGATGAGTGAGAATGGAGACGATAAGTTATTGATGAATGACGTTTTTGATGACGAAAATATTGAGGAATGGAGTTAAATCAATACGCAGTCGTTCTTGTAAATCTAGACCCAACGGTTGGGAGTGAAATAAAAAAGACAAGACCTTGTGTTGTCATTTCGCCAAATGAAATGAACAAATATTTAAGTACAATCGTACTTGCTCCCATGACAACAAATCTAAAAAATTACCCAACCAGAGTCCCGGTAAAACACAACGGTAAAAAGGGTATGATAGCAATTGACCAAATTCGAACCGTTGATAAAACAAGAATAATCCGAGTTTTTGAAAATCTGTCAAAATCGGAAATTAAAAAATGCAAAGAGGTGATAAAAGAAACCTTTGTGGATTAAAATAATATTTATCACGTTTTTTTTACACTTATTTTAGGACTAAACGACTACTCATTGTTTTAACCGCTAATTTATTGTCTCGCCTCCATAATACGTTTCATACTTACGTCTTCATAATTACGTTTTACAAAGGCTAAGGCGGTTTTTACAATTTGTCCCATAGACTTTGCACGTTTAAACTTCATATCCATCGTGTAATCGTACAATTGACTGCGCAGTTCTTTGAGGTTTTCTTCGGTAGAAATGTGATCGTGACTCATACATTTTAAAAGTCGGCGTAGTCTGTTTTTTGAGGTGATAATTCGTTTTGCTAACACCGCGCGTTCTTCCTCGCGGTATTGCTCGATAGATTTATCTCGAAGTCTATTGGAAACTAATTCAACCATTCTGAAGTTTTCCTTAAAAATGTGTGGCTTATAGACCTTAAAATTCCCTTCATAGGCTTGCTGGTCAAAATCAATAGCGCGTATTTTATATTTGATGTGATCAAAATCATGCGTTGGGATCACCACATAATTATACGAGCGCATATCTCCTAATAGCAAAATGGTGCAGCGTTCATTAAACTTTACAAACTCCTTGGCCAGTTGTGCTTTTCCCACATCATCACATTCTTCAAGATAATCTGAAATAAAAACGTCACCGGGAATGCCTACAATATGTTCTTCAATAAGCGTGTCTTTATAGACTAAAAAGTTAATACGGTTTGGAGATAAAATGTGCTCGAGATCCAAGCCATAAATACGACTTGCATCAGCTTTTTTTACGTAGAAATAGGTGTAGTTATCGTTAAAAATATTGTTGACTTTTATGCGGAAGGGCTTCGAGTTTCCAAACGTACAATAGTCAATAGCCGTCACACTTAAGAAAGGAAGCACGTTCTCGTTTCCGTCAGAATGCAAAATGGCATAAACCCGTTTTAGGCTTTCTTCAATTTCTTTGCGCTCGTGTTCGGGGTAGTACACACTGATCCATAAAGTGTCTTTATCGTTTTTATCGTAAATATTTATTCCGCCAGAAAACCGCAATAAATCATCATAAAAAACGGGGATTTGCGTCAGACGATTGTATTTATTTAAATACTCTTCTAAGCGCTCCCCAATGGGATATGTAGGCTTTTTACGTGACATTAATTTATCTTCCATAGCGTGCAATTTTGTTGAATTAGATCTAGAAAACCTACTGATTTTCTAGCTTGATTCTGATGTAAAGGTACTAATGTGATGTAACAAAACATTAGCTCAGCCGTCTTGTTAGAGAACGTTAATTCTAAAAATACGCTTTTGGAAACAATTCTTACACTAAATAACCTCACCAAACATTACGGAAAAGTAAAAGCGGTAAACGACTTGAGCTTTACTATAGAAAAAGGCAACGTCTACGGTATTTTGGGCCCTAACGGAAGTGGAAAATCAACAACTCTGGGAATGGTACTCAATGTGGTCAATGCGACTTCAGGAGCCTTCCAGTGGTTTGACGGAAGTGACACTACGCACAATGCTCTTAAAAAAGTTGGAGCGATCATCGAGCGCCCTAATTTTTACCCTTATATGACGGCTGCTCAAAATTTGGAATTAGTGTGTACGATAAAGGATGTAGATCCCGGTAAGATTGAAGAAAAGCTAGAAATCGTTCATCTACTAGACCGAAAGGATAGTAAGTTCAGTACTTTTTCTCTGGGGATGAAGCAGCGTTTGGCTATCGCTTCGGCGCTTTTAAATGATCCTGAGATTTTAATTTTAGACGAACCAACAAACGGTTTAGACCCTCAGGGAATTCATCAAATACGAGAGATCATTAAAACCATTGCATCTGGCGGAACCACTATTTTATTGGCTTCACATTTACTTGATGAGGTTGAAAAAGTGTGTTCGCACGTTGTAATTATTAGAAAAGGAGTTAAACTGTATGCAGGCCCGGTAGACGAGTTGAATGCGAGTCACGGCTTTTTTGAATTGCGTTGCGAGAAACAAGCCGAGCTTATTAGCGTTTTAGAAAGTCATCAGGATTTTGCTTCGGTAAAAGAAGAAAACGGACTCGTAACCGCATTTTTGAAAAATCCGCTTACTGCAGAAGAGCTCAATACGCTTCTTTTTACGCAAGGCATTGTGCTATCACATATGGTGAAGCGTAAAGAAAGCCTTGAAGAACAATTTTTACAACTTACAGCCAACCTTAACTAAGATTTTCATGCTACGATTACTCACTATAGAATTTTATAAATTAAAACACAGCCGCTCTTCAAAAGTGCTGAGCATCGCCTATTTTGTGATTTTGTCTTTTATCGCGCTCATCGCATCGATAGAATTTAATTTGGGTGATTTTCAAATTCGTATTGCAGATCAAGGGATTTTCAATTTCCCGTTTATCTGGCATTTCAATACTTGGGTAGCTGCGACACTTAAGTTTTTCCTGGCGATCGTTATCGTCTCAATGATCTCTAATGAATACAGCAATAGAACGCTTAAACAGAATTTAATTGACGGTTTAAGCAAGAAAGAATTTATGCTGTCTAAGTTTTATACGGTCATTGCTTTTGCTGCACTATCTACACTTTTCATCTTTGTGATGACCTTGATCTTAGGCTACTCGTTTTCAGATTATACTGAGTTTAGTATCGTAACCCGAGAGATGGAATTTCTATTGGCATACTTTTTCAAGCTGGTAGGCTTCTTTTCGTTCTGTCTTTTCTTGGGTGTTTTGGTAAAACGCTCCGCATTTGCTTTAGGGTTTTTATTTGTTTGGTGGATTTTTGAAAATATTCTTTATGGAATTCTCCGCTGGCAAACCAGTGCCGAAACTGCAGATGGAGTTATTCAATTTTTTCCGCTGGAATCAATGAAAAACCTGATCAATTTGCCGTTTCAACGTTTGAATTTTATTGAAACCGCAGCGAATCAACTGCAGGCAGATATTCAAATAGATTATGCGGTACATTGGTATGAAGTAGCGATCGTTTCAGTATGGATTTTCTTATTTATTTACAGCGCTTACGCCTTGCTTGAAAAACGCGATTTATAAGAGTTTCTCGATTATTTCGTTGGATTCACCGATAGTATTTCAATAAGCACTAGGAATACTTTAAATTGTGGGCGTATAATGAAGGCGAACTCACATTTAATGCATAAAATAGTACTGCTTACAGGCGTGTTTCTTTTAGGAATGCTTAACGTCTGTGCTCAAGGACAGGCAAATAATTGGTATTTTGGATACGGTGCCGGACTGAACTTTAGCACAGGATCGCCAAGAGCATTAACCGATGGAAGCTTGTATACGCTTGAAGGTTGTGCGACAATTTCTGACGATGACGGAAATTTGCTATTTTATACCGACGGAATAACCGTTTATGGAGCAGATCACAGCATTTTAACCAACGGAACAGGATTATTTGGAAATCCTTCCAGCACGCAATCTGCGATCATCATTCCGCAACCGGATACACCGGGTATCTACTATATTTTTACGGTTGATACGACTACGAGACAGGGGGAAACGAACGAAGGTGTGAATTATTCCATCGTAGATTTTACCTCAGATCCAGACGGTGTTGTGCGTGAAAAAAACACGCCATTGTTGAACTACGCAGCAGAAAAGCTAAGTGCGGTGATCAAGAGCTGTACCGATAATAGTGTTTGGCTCGTTACCTTATCTTCAGCTTCAGGGAATCAAAATTTTATCAATACGGTTTATGCATTTCAGTTGAGTTCAGCCGGACTCGATACAAGCCCGGTACGTTCTAGCGCAGGTTTTGTTGTAGAAGATCCCAGAGGAAACTTAAAATTCTCACCAGACGGAACCAAACTAGCTATCGCAAATGCAAGCGGAGGTCTATTCTTAGCCGATTTTGACTCAGAGTCCGGAACCGTAACCAATACGCAGCGTTTGAATATAAACTCAGCTAACTATGCTGCTTATGGAGTTGAATTTTCACCGAATAACAGATTCTTGTATTCAGCCAGCTCTAATAATGAAGATTCAAGATTAGGAGCAGGAAATCATTTTTCATCCTTGATTCAGTACGATCTGGAGGCTGCTGATATCAATGCCAGCCAGGTCTCTTTAGATGAAAGTGGCTATTACAGAGGAAGTTTGCAGTTAGGACCTGACGGAAAAATTTATCGAGCTTTAAGCTTGGCGTATGAAGAGGGTTTAAATTCATTGGGTGTTATTGAAAA
Organism: Leeuwenhoekiella sp. CH_XMU1409-2; assembly: GCF_037029365.1. Lineage (NCBI taxonomy): Bacteria > Pseudomonadati > Bacteroidota > Flavobacteriia > Flavobacteriales > Flavobacteriaceae > Leeuwenhoekiella > Leeuwenhoekiella sp. CH_XMU1409-2. The sequence continues at coordinate 125,404 of NZ_JAYMEI010000005.1, forward strand.
TCCAAATGCGTTAGGAACTGCCGCAAACTATAATGATCAGGCTATTGATTTAGGAACAGGTGTGAGCTATCAAGGTTTACCTCCATTTAATCAATCCCTTTTTAATGAATTAGATATTATTCAAAATAGCATCAGTACTACCCAATTAACCTTGTGTGATGGTGAAAATTATGTTTTGGGCTATGAGCCCGTGGCGGGAGCACTTTATTCCTGGTATAAAGACGGAAATTTAATAGCTGGAGCAACAGATTATCAGTTGAACATTAGTCAGCCTGCTGGAGTTAGTTTACCGTATACGGAAACCTATGAGTTTAGACTAGATCCTAATGATGGAAGCTGCGAGAAAGTAGGTGTGGCAGAAGTGACGTATTATGCATACCCATCTGCTGCAACAGGATTGTCGCTAACCCAATGTGAAGATGCCGGGACTGCTGATGGTCTGAGTATTTTTAATTTAACGCAAGTGCAGGAAGAGCTCACCGGGGGTGCTACGGAGCTTACGGTAAGTTATCATCTCAATGCTACCGATGCTGCTTCAGAAAGCAATGCTATTGATCCTGTTGGTTATGAAAATACAAATCCAACTGAAACAGTTTACGCCCGGGTAACTAATCCGGCCGGCTGTAGCATTACGGTGCCTATTGATTTAATAGTAAGCAGTTCTGCGGCAAACGCAGCAGTTTTAGAAGGCTGTGATCTTGATGATACAGGCTTCGCCGAATTTGACCTTTCGCAAGCAGATGCACAGGTTTTAGACGGTATTTCAGGAAATTATGAGATTCATTATTACCCTACAGAAGAAGCCGCTTTGCTAGAAGATTCGGCTCTGGAGCTTCCGCAGTTGTATACCAATCAAACCGCTTATAATGAAACCGTTTATGCACGTGTTGAAAATAATAATGCGTGTTTTGCCATAAGTACTGTAGATTTAATTTTAATTCCGAGACCTGATTTTTCTTTAGAAACAGAAGCCATTTATTGCGAAGCTTCCTATCCCGAAATTCAGACGTATTCGCCAGATTACACCGATCTGGAGCCCTCAAGAACTTACTCCTACGAATGGTTTCCCGAAGGGCAGACGACGCCTTATTTAGAAACCAATTTGCCAGGTGATCATACCTTGCGGGTAACCGACGTGAACACAGGCTGTTTTAGAGAAGCAACCATTACGATACTAGAAGAACAAATCCCGATTATTGATAACATTGAAGTAACCGATGCTACCGAAAATAATACGGCTACAATTACACTTTCTGGTAATGGTGCTTATGAAGTAGCTATCGACGATGAGACAGGGCCTTATCAGGATGAATTGTTTTTTGATGGGTTAACTCCCGGATTTCATACTTTGTATGTACGTTCAAAAAATGCTTGTACAGCAATATCTCAAGAGTTCAGCATTATCGGCTTTTCAAAATATTTTACACCCAACGGTGATGGATATCACGACTATTGGCAAGTACAGGGAATAAGTGCGATGGTTCAGCCGGGGACGGTAATTCGTATTTTTAATCGCTACGGAAAGCTTTTAAAAGAATTGAATCCGTTAAGTCAGGGTTGGGACGGTACTTTTAGCGGGACCAATTTACCAGCCGATGATTATTGGTTTCAGGTTAACCTTGAAGACGGCCGTGTTTTTAAATCACATTTTACCTTGAAGCGATAGCCTTAATTTTAAGGGAATCCTAAGATTTCTAAACTTTACTCTGACTCTCAAATAGTTTAATTTTACGTAGGGATTTTTTTCTTTAATCGCTCTTGTCTGAGCGCAAATACGATCTATTTTGAAATTCAATATACAGTCAGAATTTAAACCAACAGGAGACCAGCCCGGTGCGATTGAGCAATTGGTAGGCGGCATTGATGCCGGTGAGCGTTATCAAACCTTACTTGGGGTTACCGGTAGTGGTAAAACCTTTACCGTGGCCAATGTGTTACAGGAAGTTCAAAAGCCAACCTTAGTATTGGCGCATAACAAGACCTTGGCTGCACAATTGTATAGTGAGTTTAAAGCCTTTTTTCCAAATAACGCTGTTGAGTATTTTGTTTCCTATTATGATTATTACCAGCCGGAAGCGTACATCCCAACGTCAGGAACGTATATTGAGAAGGATTTGTCGATTAATGAGGAGATCGAAAAATTGCGTTTGAGCACAACTTCGTCTTTGCTTTCAGGACGCCGCGATATCATTGTGGTGGCTTCAGTTTCTTGTTTGTACGGTATTGGGAATCCTGTGGAATTTCAGAAAAATGTGATCGCGCTGGAGCGGGATATGGTTATTTCTCGGACTCAGCTGCTTAAACGTCTTGTACAAAGTTTGTATAGCAGAACGACCGCTGAATTTAACCGCGGGAATTTCCGCATAAAAGGAGATACAGTAGATATTTATCCGGGATATGACGATCACGCTTTTCGTGTGCATTTCTTTGGTGATGAGATCGAGGAGATCGAAGCCTTTGATGTGACAACCAATGAGGTTTTAGAAAAGTACGATCGCTTGAATATCTATCCGGCCAATATGTTTGTTACCAGTCCGGATGTGTTGCAGAACGCTATAGATCAAATCGGTTTCGATATGGTAAAGCAGGTGGACTATTTCAAAGAAATAGGAAAACATCTTGAAGCAAAACGTCTCGAAGAACGAACCAATTTTGATCTGGAGATGATTCGCGAACTCGGCTACTGTAGCGGAATCGAAAACTATTCTCGTTATTTAGACGGAAGAGAACCCGGGACGCGTCCCTTCTGTCTTTTAGATTATTTTCCTGATGACTATTTGATGGTGATTGATGAGAGTCACGTTACCGTTTCTCAGGTAAGCGCGATGTATGGAGGAGACCGAAGTCGTAAAGAAAATTTGGTAGAATATGGGTTTAGACTTCCGGCGGCAATGGATAACAGACCGTTGAAATTTGAAGAGTTTGAAGCGCTTCAGAATCAAGTGATCTATGTGAGTGCAACACCTGCTGATTATGAATTGCAGAAATCTGAAGGTACGTATGTGGAGCAGATCATTAGACCAACGGGATTACTAGATCCTATTGTTGAGGTACGACCGAGTTTAAATCAGATTGACGATTTGATCGAAGAGATTCAGAAGCGTGTGGAAAAAGACGAACGTACGCTGGTAACTACCTTGACCAAACGAATGGCTGAAGAACTCACCAAATATTTAACCCGTGTTGATATTAGAACCCGCTATATTCACTCTGATGTAGATACTCTTGAGCGTGTAGAAATTATGTCTGATCTGCGTAAAGGTATTTTTGATGTTCTTGTAGGGGTGAACTTGTTGCGGGAAGGTCTGGATTTGCCCGAAGTTTCGCTCGTGGCTATTCTTGATGCCGATAAAGAAGGTTTTTTACGTAGTAATAGATCTCTTACGCAAACCATAGGTAGAGCTGCGCGTAACATCAATGGGCTGGCAATAATGTATGCTGATACGATTACCAGAAGTATGCAGGAAACCATTGATACTTCAGAATACAGAAGACAAAAGCAAATCGCTTACAATGAGAAACACGGTCTAAAACCGATGGCGATCAAAAAGTCTTTAGACAATGCATTGGCTAAGAAAGAGAAATTCAAATTTGAAGCTGAAGAATTGACTAACGTTGCAGCCGAGCCCGATACTGCATATATGAGTAAGCCTAAACTCGAGAAACTCATCCGTGATACGCGTAAGCAAATGGAAGCAGCAGCAAAAGAGTTAGACTTTATGGAGGCTGCCAAGCTTCGAGACCGTATTAAAAATTACCAGGAGCAGGTAAAAGAATTGAATTAATTATTCATATTTACTTAAAACATCGAGAACAGCTTCTTTGTAGCTTCGGCTTATGGGAAGCGATTTTTCTTCAACTTCTACGTGCTCGTTTGTATACGCTTTAATCGCAGAAGCAGCCACGATAAAAGACCGATGAATTCTCAGGAATTCTGAAACCGGTAATTTCGCTTCAAAATTAGATATCGTTTCCCGCGTGGTTAAGGTTTCTGTTGAGGTATGAATCTTAATGTAGTCACTTAAGCTTTCAACATAAATGATCTGATCAAATTCAACTTTGATCATCTTTCGATCTGCACGAATGAACACAAAATCATTCTGCGCTTCTTTTTCGATTGAAAGGGAGACCGGCTCCGTTTTGACAGTTTCACCAAGACATTTATAAACAGCTTTCAATAAGCGGTCAAAGGAAATGGGTTTTAATAAATAATCTACGGCCTGCAGTTCAAAACCTTCTACAGCATACTCGCGATGGGCGGTTGTAAATACGATTTTGACGTCATTTCGTAGAAGTTTCCCTAAAGAAAGACCGGTGACTTCAGGCATGTTGATATCAAGAAATATAACATCGACCGATTGGGTTTTTAAAAACGTGAGTGCTTCAATCGCATTTTTAAAATCACCTAGGACTTCAACCAGCGGGATTTGGCGCAAATGTGTAAGCAAGATGGCTCTGGCTGTAGGTTCATCATCTACAATTATCGCGGTGAGTTTTTTATGCATTGAGCTTGAGATTTAATTCAACTGAATACCAGGAATCTTGAGTATCAACTTCTAAAGTATAGTTTTTTCCAAAAAGGAGATCGAGTCGCTTTTGAATGTTGGGCAAGCCAATTCCTTGTGGTGTTTCAGAAGGTAACGCATTGAGGAACGTATTTTTAATTTTAAAGCAGAGTTCGTGATCGTCTGCTTTTAGATCGATAAGAATTTGAAGTTTTCCATCGAGAATAGCACCATGTTTAAATGCATTTTCAACAAAAGGCAAAAACAGCATCGGCGGAATGGTAATCGCTGGATTATTATACTTTTTGGTCACCGAAACTTCCAAAGTATCTTGAAAACGAATTTCTTCAAGACTCAAATACTCTTCAATGTGTTTCAGTTCGTCTTCTAGAGAAACCTCTTTTTCTTGTACCTGATATAAGATATAATCAAGCAGATTAGAAAGTTTTAGAATGATATCTGGCGTTTGTCGGGATTGGCGTAATGCAAAACCATAAATGGTATTGAGTGTATTGAATAAAAAATGCGGGTGTATTTGCTTTTTTAGATAGTGCAACTCTTGCTGTTTGATATGCAACTGCGTGTCTAGTATTTTGTTTTCTAAGGCCTTGTTTTGGGTAAGCATATTAAAATTATGCTTTAGAATATGCACAAAACTCACAAGCCCAACCACGAGATAAATGAGAATCATTATGAAAATGAGGTTGCGGCTCATAGGTGGCGTTTCGGCAACTCTTAGATTGGAAAGAAAGATAAAACTACCTATCATAGTCACAGTTGCAAGAAAGGCAGTAAAAATCAATACGTAAATGGCATACAGGCTGAATAATAGATAGCGCTGTTGAAGCAAATATTTTGGGACCAAATAATAAGCAGTCGTATAGGTCGTAAGCATGGTAAGCGGCAGTAAAATGCTTGAGAACCACGTGACGTAAAGCGAATTTGTTGAGTTATAACTGAAAAAGTACACAAAGAAAAACCAAACTCCAATCCACAACAAAGTATGGGAAGCAAAAATGCGGGTCTGGTTAAACTTCAATAAATCCATGGATGCAAGATGCTAAAATTTGGCAAAATTGAATAGTTTTTGAGACGAACTGCAGAAACTCATCCTGATTTAACACAAGTGTTTTTGATGTAGAATCGCTTGCTTAATCGGTTATCAGTCGCAAATAAATTTTAAATACTTTTATCTCAAATACTTTTGAAGCCTATTCATTCTTAAAAACCAAATTATGTTATTAGACAGAATTCAAGAAGGCGGCCCATTTTTTATGTGGCCTATCGTGATCGTATTTATCATTATTGTTGCACTGTTTGTAAGACAAATGATTACCAAAGCAGATAAAGCACACACCATAACCTTATTAAGTAACATTAGCTTATTTATTTTAAGCTGGGGATTGTTAGGAAGTGTCATTGGTCTTATCGAAGCTTTTGATGCTGTTGAAGGTTTAGGCGAAGTTTCTCAAGGAATGATGGCTGGCGGACTTAAAATAGCATTTCTAACCACTGTTTTTGGGTTGGTGACTTTTATTTTTGGCCGACTTTTTATCTTGATTTTAAACTTGATGAAATAATACTCTTCAAAAACCACAAAAGCCGAATCTGGATGGATTCGGCTTTTGTGTTTTACAGTAAACAGTTGTCTAACTTTTTTGTTCTTTGTTGAAATAAACCAGATAATAATACATCTGGCGTTCTTCATCCCAACCTTTTTCTACAAACTTTTCTGCACTTTCAGGATTTACAAAATCCAGTTTGATCTGTACGTTGGTATCCAATTCTATAACACTTTTAATACGCTTACGCGCACCACTTACGGCAGTGTTTGAAATCGGGAATGTAGTTAGATCTTCAATTTTATATTTAGGCGCTTTTTCGGTTTTGTAATTGTTGAATTCAGGAATCAATGCCGGGTTTTCCATCACTTCGTTCATAAAGTTTTGCTCTACAAACTCATCGTTTTTAGCAAAGTGATTCACCGCACGGTTCATGAACATCACTTCTTCCTTTTTATCTTCAGCAGGAAGCACAACGTCTTTGGCAAAATCCTGACAGAATTTTAAATACTTCTTGGTATAGAAGTTTTCATCAGCAAGAATATCAACGCCTAAGAAATTCTCCAGCCAATACTTGGTGTCATAGCGGTTAGAATCGATGGAAAGAATTTTATAACCGTTTTCAGAATTTTTATTGAAAATCAAGCAGCCTTTGTCAAGTTTGCTGAGGTTTACACCTTGTTCTAGATGCATTTGCAGGTTGTTTTCACCTTCTTGAAACTGAAGAAAATCCTGCTTAAGCTCTGATTTAAAAATCCCGATGGCATCCATTTTTTCATTATCCATCATCACATTTTCAATATGGGCGACATAAACTTCACCCGGTTTAATGTGTGGGTGACTGGACTGCTCATACAAGAGCTTTGCAATTTCTACTGAAATCTCGTGCGATTGTCTCGGGTCATTAAAAACCGATGCAACAAGGTTGGATAGCGAATGAAACTCTAAGTCTGCCTCGTGAACAAATTGATAGTAGTTTTCTTCTTTATCACGGAAAGGCTTAAAGAAAAACTCTTTGATCAAAGGAGTGATCTCGTCATTAAGATGGTATCGCTCCTTAGATAAAAAAGCACCTTCATTTCGGCTTTTATTACCTATGCGATGTATGGAAAGCGACTCGATTTGAGCAGAATATAAATTGATCATTTGCTGTTGTGTTTAAGTGGAGAACTAATTCTGGAAGCCTAATTTAATTCCAGTTTTCATCAAAATCAAGACCGTCATAGTCTTCGATATCATAATCGTCATCATCATCTGCAAAAGGGTCGTCCTCATCAAGATCATCTTCATCACCTGAAAAATCTGCCGGTGGTGCTTCTGCCGGAATTTGGCCGTGCACATACATCAAATTAGGATAAGAAGTACCGTCTTGGGGCTCGGCGATTTCAGCGAGCTCTACAAAGAACGTCCATAGATTTAAAAAATCATAAACGTAAATCAAACGCGTTTGATCCTCAGAAAGTACATCTTCGAGCAAGGTCTCATTCATCATGCGTAGTGGGGAATCAGACTCGCTCATATCAAAAAGCGGAATTTCTTCTCCTTGACGCCACTCATCATCGCTCACATAAAATGAAGCCATTTCTGTGCCGTCAAACCCAAAACTTTGGGTGATCGAGTTGTGAAAATCTTCGCAAGTTGCATTTTGCTCGATCTCAATGTCTCTAAAGATATCTTCTTCAGTATCTAGAATAACGCGAAAACGGTAAATCATAATCTAATTTTTAAGCAAAGTTAAAACTTCAAAATAGGTAATAGTCCTAAAAATCTAAAATCAAATCCTCTCAATTGAAAATTTTCAAAAGGGCGGCAAAGATATAATTTCAAGAAAGGCTTAAACGGCTTTTTTGAGGTTTTCTTTTTTGTTTGCAGTAAGCAAAATATAAAACTGAATTCCAAAGAGTAACGAGGCTACAACCAAGTGTATAGGTTGCGTTAAAAACGGAAATTCAAAATAATTCATTAAAACTCCGGTTGCGATCTCGATTAAGATCAAAAGAACCACCCAATAGAAACTGCGGTGTCCTAGATTCAATTTTCTATTGCGCATAAACAACCACGCATTTAATAGAAATACGATGATAGAGAAGGAGCGGTGAATGTAAAAAGTAATTTCAGGATTATTGAGCCACAGGTTTTTTGCTGCGTACCCCACAAGATCTACTTGCTCGTCGATATGTTGCCGCACTTGTGTTCCTAAAACGATTTGAAGCATCGTAAGCACAATTGCGATTAGCATTCCTGTTTTGAAGCCCTTATCAAATTTGAACTTGTTTGTCGTAACAGATGCTTCGTAAAGCATATAAATTAACAACGCTACAATGAGTAACGCAATGACCATATGAATCGTAATGCGCACCGGAGAAAGCACTGAGTAAACCACGGTTGCACCAATCCAGCCTTGAAAGCCTATAAGAAAAACTGCAAGTATGGAAAGAAGGATGCGTTTACGCTTTCGCTCTTTAAAAATAGCAGCGCCCAGCATTACCAGAAAGGCCAGACCGGCAAGCGCGCCAAATAAGCGATTAACGTACTCGATCCACGTATGCCAAGGGTTAAAAATGGCATAATCGTGTTTGTCATACCCATTCCAGTTTTGTGGATTGAAAGCTTCAGCAGTTGTAAAGTCGGTTTTTGCAACGCGCAGCGTTTCATCTACAATAATCACCTGACCTTTTTCATAGGTTTTTTCAGGCGTCCATTCTAATTCGCTTGCAGAAGTTGGTGGTATGATATAACCAAAACATTTTGGCCAGTCGGGACATCCCATTCCGCTGCCGGTCATACGCACAACAGCTCCGGCAATGATCACCAGATAAATAAGAATAAGCGAAACAATTATTGACTTTCTATACACGAGTTTAACGTATTGAGTAATTAACTTTTTACAGCTTCCAGACCTAATTCTTCGCCTTTTTTCAACATAAAAGCGTGAGCAGCTTCATATTCATTAGGAATTTCTCCTTCAAGAATCGCTTCTTTAATCGCCTCTTTTATAATCCCGATTTCTTTAGAAGGTTGTAAGTCGAATGTGCTCATAATTTCTTCACCACTTACCGGCGGTTGAAAATTGCGCACGTGATCGCGCTCTTCTACCTCTCCAATTTTTTGACGAACAGTCTTAAAATTATTATGATATCTGCGATAACGCTTAGGGTTTTTGGTCGTGATATCGGCTTCACAAAGTGTCATCAGATCTTCAAGATAATCCCCGGAATCAAAAATCAAGCGACGCACTGCGCTGTCTGTCACAAAATCTTCAGCGATGACGATAGGGCGCGAACTCATCAAAACGAGCTTTTGAACGAATTTCATTTTTTCATTCAAAGGCATTTTTAATCGCTTGAAGAGTTTAAAAACCATTTTAGACCCTACAAATTCGTGTCCGTGAAACGTCCAACCTATTTTTTTGTCAAAACGTTTTGTAGGTGCTTTGCCGATGTCGTGCAACAATGCCGCCCAACGCAGCCATACATCTTCAGTATTTTCAGAAATATTATCAACCACTTCTAGCGTGTGGTAAAAGTTGTCTTTATGCTTCTGACCTTCTTTTTCTTCAATGCCTTTAAGCGCAGTCAATTCCGGAAGAATGTAGTTGAGCAAGCCTGTTTTTTCAAGAAGTAAAAATCCTTTAGAAGGTGTTTTACTCAGCATTATTTTATTCAGTTCATCAACAATGCGCTCTTTGGTAATGATCTTAATCCGGTCTTTATTTGCTGAAATTGCCTCAAGCGATTTGCGCTCGATCGTAAAATCGAGTTGTGTGGCAAATCGTATGGCGCGCATCATACGCAACGGGTCATCGCTATATGTGATATCGGGATCAAGCGGCGTTCTTATGATCTCGCGTTCAAGGTCTATGATCCCATCAAAAGGATCAACGAGGTCTCCCAAAGTTTTTTTGTTCAGACTTATTGCTAGCGCATTAATCGTAAAATCTCGACGGTTTTGATCATCTTCAAGGCTGCCATTTTCAACCACAGGATTGCGGCTATTTTCATTGTACGACTCTTTGCGTGCGCCTACAAACTCCACCTCGATATCTCCATCGCGTAACATCGCCGTTCCGTACGTTTTAAAAACCTGAACTTTAGGTTTATGAGGAAGGAGTGAAGCTACTTTTTCAGCGAGTTCGATTCCGCTTCCTACAGCGACAATATCTATATCTTTTGCTGAACCTCTCTTTAAAAGAAAATCGCGTACGTAACCACCTATCACATAGGTTTCAAGATTTAATTCTTCCGAAGCTTGTGTGATCGTATCAAAGATTTTTGGCTGTAAAGCCTCCGGAAAACTGGGAACTGGCATGTATTCTTATTTACTCGATAATCGAGATTAAAATATCCCGGGAAAAACCCGAAATAATACGTTGACTATTTAAAATCTTCAGCGCTGATGCTAAAAATCACTTGCGTAAAACTTTAACCTGACCATCGTTACTTAACCTGATAATGGTTGAGGATTTGGTCGATTTATGTTTGCGCTGCAAATTTACGATATAGTCTACTCCCTCCAAAATAGGTTGACTTATTTCAGGGAAGCGCATGGGGGTTTTTTCGCCACTAATATTTGCAGAAGTAGAAACCAGTGGTCGTCCCATTTTTTTGATGAGGCTTCGGCAAAATTCATCTTGAACGATACGAATTCCTAGCGTGTTGTCTTCACCTACAAGATTTTCGGCAACACGTATGGGCTTATCGTAAATAATCGTCGTGGGCTGATCTGCATATTTGAGAATATTGTAAGCAACCTCAGGGATTTCTTCAACAAACTGATTGAGCATCTTCATATCACTCACCAGGCAAATCAAGGCTTTACTTTCTTTACGTTTTTTAAGCGCATAAACCTTGTCGATCGCATCAGCATTGGTCGCATCGCAACCTATTCCCCAAACGGTATCTGTAGGATAGAGCAGTAGGCCACCGCGCTTAATCACACCGAGGGATTCATTAACTTCGTTGATTATATTTTGATCGTATTTGTTATTTGCCATTCCGGTTAAAATTAGAAGCTGTAAAGTTATTCTTTAAAGATTGTTTTTAAAGCTAGTTGATCTCTTAATTCATACTTTAGCAAATCAGAAAAAATAATTTAAACTATGACTGTTGCTTTAATAATAGCTACTTATAATTGGCCTCAAGCTTTAGAATTGATTTTTTTGAGTGTTTTAAATCAAAGAAGATTTCCTGATGAGGTTATAATAGCAGATGATGGGTCGCGCTCTGCCACTAAGAGTATTATCGAAAATTTTGAGATGGTTTTTCCTAATAAGGTGAATCACGTTTGGCAAGAAGATCTAGGATTTAGGAAATCTAAAATTCTGAATAAGGCTTTGAAGGCGACATCTTGTGATTATATAATTCAAATAGATGGGGACTGTATATTACATCCACAATTTATACGAGATCATATTAAATTTTCTGAAACAAATACATTTCTATATGGAAGCAGAGTTAATATTCAAAAAAACAAAGTAGAAACTCTTTTTGCATCGAAGCAAGTTAGGTTTTCTTCTTTTTCCAAAGGAATCAAAAAAAGAACTAGAGCCTTACACATTCCTTTGTTAAGTGTAAGATACAAGGCCTTGCCTAGTTTATCTTCTAAAATAAGAGGGTGTAATTTTTCGTATTGGCGAAAAGATGCCTTAGCAATTAAAGGTTATGATGAATTTTATACGGGCTGGGGAAGAGAAGATTCTGATTTTGCAGCTAGACTTTTACATAATGGAATAATGGGTAAGCGTATACGTTACGCAGGAATTGTTTATCATATATGGCACAGTGAAGAATCTAAAGACAAGGTAAATCAAAATACAGATTATTTTAATCAAGTATTAGATGAGAAGCGTATATATCCAAAAGAAGGAATTTAGCTTTTAAATATTTCTTTTATCCAAGCGTTAATTTCATACTTCCTAATTATTTTTTCTGGTACAGGTTCATAGCTAGAATTAATGAATTCTTTTGACACTACCGGGTTCTCAGGATCTACAACCAAAATATTTGATGGATTATAAAAATCATAGGTAACTATGTCTGGATTAGTGGTGATTAATTTTTTATTATATCCAAGAGATTCCATTACTCTAAAACTTAAACCACGCTGGTCAGATCGTTGAATATCAAGTAAAACTTTACTTTTTAAAAACATTTTATGCACTTCAGATATACTCAACTTTTGATTAATGAATGTGACAAAACTTGATTCTTTTTCTTTTTTTGAGAAAATCAGAAATTCATAGTCAATATTATTTTGTAACAAATTTTCAGCTATCTTTTTTATATCTGAAAATCTATTATCAAGTGAGGAGATATTGAAGACCTCAGTATCTTTTACATATTCTTTTCTTATTTCGACACAGCAAGGAATGAAATTTGTCAAGAATGTAAAGCCTTGTTCTATACAATCTTCTTTTTCATAAGAAAATACTTCGTCAAAATATTTAAGTACAGGCTTTTGCCTTGGCATTTTAGCTAAACTATCAAAAAGAAATGTTATATACCTGCTAGTTATTGATTTTAGAAATAGATGTGTTTTTTTAGGTAAATATTGAGGATGAATAATTAGAATCTGATCAAAAGTATCATCCTTAAATTTATTTAGAATGGTATTATGTCTAAAGTCCATTTTTGCATTCCTACCTAAGCCTTTCATTATAAATGCAGAGAGATGATGAGCTTTACTCTTATATTTGAAGTTTAAAGGTTCTTGTCCTAAATAAAGAATTTTAGCATCTATGTTGTTTTGTATAAGTACGGGCTTTATCAAGTCAATATATCCAAAAATATAGCTCGATATAATTAAAACTTTCATTCAGAAATTAATTGTTTAAAAATTCTAATAGTGATTTAGTTACTTTTGCAATCTAAATTTTCTCAATGAAAATCGTTGTTCACCAATCGGTCAAAAATAGTCTTTTAAAACTAAAGGAGTTTTTCTTCAGTTTTGAAAATGATGGAAGCATTCTAGCAGATGGTAACCGTAATCAAATTAAAATATTTGAGCTTGAAGGCAAGAAAATTGCAATTAAGGCTTTTAAGATTCCTAATCTGGTAAATAAAATCGCGTACAAGTACTTCAGGAAATCTAAGGCACAACGCTCCTATGAATATGCCTGTAAGTTGCTTGAAAAAGGGATTCTCACTCCGCAACCTATAGCGTACGCGTTAGAAAGTAATGGACTATTATTCAATAAAAGTTTTTATGCAAGTGCTTTGGTTAAAGCTGACGCGACATACCGCACATTGGTAAATGATGAAAATTTTCCAAATCGTATTGAGATTTTAAAGGCTTTTACACGATTTACTTATGAGATGCACGAGAAACAGATTCATTTTTTAGATCATTCTGCCGGAAATACGTTGATCGTACAAACCGAAAAAGGCTATGATTTCTATTTAGTTGATTTAAACCGAATGGAATTTAAGCCGCTGGATTTTGAAACCCGTATTCAAAATTTTGCCCGATTGACCCCAAAGAAGGAAATGGTTGATATTATGGCTGAGGAATATGCCAGAGTAGGAGACTACGATGAAGCTAAAACCAAAGTCGCGATGTGGAAGGCAACACAGGATTTTCAAGAGCATTTTGCGAAAAAACAGGCTTTCAAAAAGAAGGTGAAATTCTGGAAAAAGTGATTTAGTTTTTCTTCGAATTTCTCAAAATCCAAAGATTTACATATCGCATAAAAACCGCGTAGGCTTGAAGATAACTTATCGTCAAACCGGGAATCCCGTCTCTAAAACCTTGCTGTAAAACATAATGTTTAAAAAAGCGCCAGCTCGGTTTGAATAGAAAATGATAGGCTGTGATGCTTCCGGTTTGTGAGTCATAGTCTTGCGCTTGCCAAACCGCATAACGGTTGAGTTTTGTGGTAAACTGATGAATAGAAGTAAAACTATAATGATCTAAAAGATTTTTTAAAAATGAAACACGTCCTTGAGGTATAATTTCGGCGTGCACTCTTTTATCTTCATAGCTGCAAAATTCTTTCTTAAAAAGCCGAATTACTTTATCGTTTTGCCAGCCACTGTACTTGATTTTTTTATTGATAAAATGGTTGTTGCGGTACACCCAATAAGCGACAATTTCTGGATCTGGATTTTTAAGAATATTCAGAATTTCATCTTTTAAGCTAGGAAATACACGTTCATCCGCGTCTAGAATAAAAATCCATTTATGTGTAGCCTGCGGAATTGCCCAATTCTTTTGTGAAGCTGAATATTCATATTCTCGCTGAAGTATTTTTACCGGAAATTTTTGAGCAATTCCTAGCGTTTCATCGGTGCTGAAGGAATCTACGATTATAATCTCATCAGCAAATAATACCGATTGTATAGCGGCCTCAATATGAGCTGCTTCATTAAACGTGGGTATGATTACGGTGAGTTTTTCCATCAATTGCTGAAGCGTAAAGCTAATTAAAATATGGTTTTAAGATTAAATTTGTTTTCTTTGATTTATGGAGAAAAAACCGGAGCTATCGATTATCATCAGTACCTACAATGCGGTCGACTGGCTGAAGAAAACCCTATGGGGATATGCTTTTCAAACCTTTAAAGATTTTGAAATTATCATCGCAGATGACGGGTCAGATACGCAAACCAAAGCGGCAATCGAAGCATTCTCTACTGTTTTTGAGCGACCTATTGTTCATGTTTGGCACGAGGATATCGGTTTTAGAAAAACCATCATTTTAAATAAAGCTGTCGAGGCGAGTAGCGCTGATTATATTTTAATGTCTGATGGCGATTGTATACCTAAGGCAGATTTTGTCGAGGTGCATCTCAAGTATCGAGAACAAGGATATTTTCTTTCTGGAGGGTACTTCAAATTGCCAATGCATATTTCCCAAGCGATTACCAAAGACGACATTGAACAGCAGCACTGTTTTGATCTCAACTGGCTTAAAGCACAAGGCTTGAAAGCTTCTATCAAAAATAAAAAGCTTTCAGCAAGGGGTTTAGAAGCGCGATTGCTTAATGCGGTAACGCCAACTAAACCTACGTGGAACGGGCATAATTCTAGTGGATGGAAAGAAGAAATACTTGCAGTCAACGGTTTTGATGAACGTATGCAATATGGGGGAGAAGACCGCGAGTTGGGAGAGCGCCTTTTTAATAAAGGTATTAAGTCAAAACAAATTAGATACAGTGCAGTTTGCGTACATCTCGATCACGCTCGAGGTTACGTGAAAGAAGAGATGCTTATAAAGAATGCTGAAATTAGAAAGGAAACTAAAGCTCAACAAAAAACCTACACCGCTTTTGGGATCAAGAAAGATTCCTAAGAAATGTTGCTAGTTGAGGCTTTATAAGGTCTGGTACGAACTGTTTGTACAAGGTTTCGGTTTCTTTTTTGATGTGCTTATTGGATTTCTTCTGAAAATACTCCGGCTTGAAATCGCTTAGGTGAACTGCAACATTTTTTTCATCTTCAAAAAGAGCCCAGGCTTCTTTACTGATCCACGGAGAGAAGATTGCAAACGTAGGCACATCAAGTGCTTTAGCCATATTTACAGCGCCACCTTCATTACCTATCAAGGCTTTACAATGGGATAGAACGGCAATAAACTCACGAAGATTTGCAGTATAAACTTTCGGAAAAACTTTCGCTTTTAATTCGGCTGAGCAAACGTTTAAAAATTGATCTACAGCTTCTTTTTGACTGGGAATATAATTCAGTAATATTTGTGCTTCCGGTTTTTCTTGAACGAGCACCTCTAATAATTGAGCCAAATACTCCAGAGGGTAAGTTTTGTTCGAAGCACTACCAAGTAAACCAATCATAAAAATTGGAGCTTCAATAGCTACTTCAGCCTCGCGTAAAAACTGGAGCGCTTTATTTTTCTCTTCAGCAGTGAGGTAGATTTTAGGTTTGAAAGAATCTGGGAAATTTCCCGGTAAAATTTGAAGTAACCGAAGTCGGTTCTCGATAGCCAAACCGGCATTGGTTTTAGGCTTTTTTAGGTAGCTTATAGTTTTGTTGTACACAAATTGGGTATACCATTTTTTATAACCAATACTTTTTGCGCTGCTGGGTAAACACAAAAAGGCAGTACCTAGTTTTGAATAGACATCAAGGATATAGTCGTAACGCGCTTCTGCCATGTATTTTGCAAAAACAGGAAGGCTTACATTCGTAGCTTCGGCAGTTGTGCGATCAAAAATTATCTGATCGATATACGGATTGTTTTCAACCACAGGTAAGGTGTGCGATTGAATTAAATAGTGCAATTCAGCATCTGGAAACTGTTCACGTATGGCTCTAAAAAGGATAGATGACGTTAAAACGTCACCTATCATCTTTTGCTGAATCACTAAAATTTTCATTTTCTGTATTTAGAAAACTACACCGCTACATCATACTCACGTAGCGCATCGTTAAGCGAAGTCTTTTTGTTAGTACTTTCTTTACGTGTACCTATGATCAATGCACAAGGAACATTGTATTCTCCTGCAGCGAATTTCTTAGTATAACTTCCGGGAATTACAACAGAACGAGGAGGTACAACACCTTTCATTTCTTTTGGCTCATCTCCTGTTACATCAATAATTTTAGTAGAAGCAGTAAGTACCACATTAGCTCCAAGAACGGCTTCTTTTCCTACGCGTACCCCTTCAACCACGATACAACGCGATCCAATAAAGGCGTTATCTTCAATAATTACCGGCGCTGCTTGTAAAGGCTCTAGCACACCACCAATTCCTACACCACCACTTAGGTGTACATTTTTACCTATCTGCGCACAGCTTCCTACAGTTGCCCAGGTGTCTACCATTGTACCTTCATCTACATAGGCACCTATGTTTACATAACTCGGCATAAGGATAACACCTTTAGATATAAAGGCTCCGTGGCGAGCAACAGCGTGAGGAACCACACGAATTCCTTTATCCTGATATCCTTTTTTAAGTGGCATTTTATCGTGGTATTCAAAAATACCAACTTCTAATTTTTCCATTTTTTGAATTGGGAAATACAGCACTACTGCTTTTTTAACCCATTCATTCACCTGCCAGTCATCACCTTTAGGTTCTGCAACGCGCAGCGTACCGCCGTCGATGAGTTCTATAACTTCGCGTATTGCGTCTTGAGTTACACTATCAGAAAGAAGCGAACGGTCTTCCCAGGCTGCTTCAATAAGATTTTTTACTTGTTGCATTTCTAAATTTTATTATTTGTTGATTAGTTCAATTTTTGCGGGTTCAAATATAGCCTAGGCGTGTCTAAAAAACGAAAATACCATCATTTGTTTTCAAGTACTGCCTATTGAGCTGACCTCAAGTTAGGCGTATTTACTAAATACTCTGGAAATCTAATCGTGTATCAAAGAATACCAAGGGCTTTGATTCTATATGCTTCTAAAATCTTATTTTTGCCAAAATAAAATTCGGGGCAGGTTCAAGTAGCTTTTAAAAAGCAGATTTTTGATTTTTAAATGTTTTATAAAGAACCTCTCGAGCAATGTGTAAGATGGGGCGAATACTGGCATTAGATTTTGGAACGAAAAGAACGGGCATCGCAGTGACCGATGAGCTTCAGCTTATTGCTTCCGGTTTAACGACAGTAAACACGCCTGACCTGCTAGATTTTCTAAAGAGGTATTTTTCTGAAGAAAACGTCGAACTCATTCTTCTTGGCGAGCCTAAACGTATGAATAACGAAGCCTCTCACGTGGAGACCGAGATTTTAAAATTTCGCGAAAGCTTAGAAAAAAGTACCACGATCCCAATCAAAAGAGTAGATGAGCGGTTTACCTCAAAGATGGCTGCACAAACGATGCTTGACAGCGGCTTGAAGAAAAAACAACGAAAAAATAAAGCGCTTCTTGACGAGATCAGCGCAACAATAATACTTCAAACCTATTTGTATCAATAGGCTGAATTTATACTAAACATAAGAACATGATTTTACCTATAGTTGCTTACGGCGATCCGGTTTTACGCAAAAAAGCAGTAGAAATTCCTCAAGATTATCCTGAGCTAAAGGAGCTTGTAGCCAATATGTTTGAAACTATGTATGGCGCTAGTGGGGTGGGCCTTGCTGCTCCGCAAATAGGCAAAGCGATTAGATTATTTGTAGTTGATGCGACCCCTTTTGCAGACGACGAAGATCTTTCTGATGAGGAACAAGAGCGTTTGAGAACATTCAAAAAAGCATTTATTAATCCGCAGATTTTAGAAGAAACCGGTGATGAATGGGCTTTTAGCGAAGGTTGTCTCAGTATTCCCGGGATTAATGAAGATGTGTTTAGATGTCCCATCATCAAGATCAAATATCAGGATGAAGATTTTAACGAGCATGTTGAAGAATTTGACGGTTTACTTGCTCGAGTGATTCAGCACGAGTATGATCACATTGAAGGAATCTTATTTACCGATAAACTGAGCAGCCTCAAAAAGCGTATTATCAAAAGTAAACTTGCCGGAATAAGCAAAGGAAAAGTAAACGCAGATTACCGTATGCGTTTTCCGGCAGTGAAAAAAGGACGCTAAGACCGTCACTGAATTTTTTATTTTGAAAATTCAAAAAGAGCCTAGATATTTGCGGCCTTTAAAATTAGAATAAACCACATTAAAATCCGTTTTAGGATAAAATACATCATATGAGTCTAGATAAAATAGTTTCAATTTCAGGAAAACCAGGATTGTATCATTTAAGAGCGCAAACGCGTTCTGGTTTCATTGCCGAGTCGTTAACAGACGGGAAGAAAATTCCTGTTGGCCTGCGTCACAACGTGAGTGTACTTTCAGAAATTTCTATTTACACTTTAGATGGTGAAGCGCCTTTACGTGATGTTTTTGCTAAAATCGCAGAGAAAGAAAATGGCGAGAAAGCAATCAGTCACAAAGTTTCTAAAGATGAGTTAGAGGCATATTTTTTTGATGTGCTTCCTAATTTTGACGAGGATCGTGTATATGCCAGCGATATGAAAAAAGTGATCCAGTGGTACAATTTGCTTCAGGCAAATGATTTATTAGAAACTGCGGAAGCACCTTCAGAAACTGCAAATGCAGACGAAGAAGAATAGTAGTAAATACAACTAAAATATAGAAATCCTTCGGTACTTTTACTGAAGGATTTTTTATTTCAACCTATTTCATTGCAAAATACCAGCCTTATGAATGACAGAGTAACTCAGCTAAAAGCCATTGATCGATTACTAACCATTATGAATGAATTGCGCGAGCAGTGTCCGTGGGACCGCAAGCAAACCTTACAAAGTCTTAGGCATCTTACGATCGAAGAGACTTATGAATTGGGCGATGCTATTCTTGATAATGATCTTGAGGAAGTGAAAAAGGAGCTAGGTGATTTGCTGCTGCATATTGTTTTCTATGCTAAAATAGGAAGCGAGACTAATGACTTTGATATTGCAGATGTCGCTAACGGAATTTGCGAAAAACTCATTTCTCGACATCCTCATATTTATGGCGATGTTGATGTAGAAAACGAAGAGGATGTCAAACGCAATTGGGAAAATTTAAAGCTGAAGGAAGGTAAAAAATCTGTTTTAGAAGGTGTGCCACGCTCGTTACCGGCTCTTGTAAAAGCAAGCCGAATTCAAGATAAAGTTGCAGGGGTAGGGTTTGACTGGGAAGAACCACATCAGGTTTTTGAAAAATTACAAGAAGAACTCGCGGAACTTCAAGTAGAGATTGAAGCTAGAGATCAGGAAAAGATCGAGGCAGAATTTGGTGATGTGATGTTTTCTATGATCAATTACGCACGTTTCTTAAAAGTAGATGCCGAAAGTGCTCTGGAGCGTACTAATAAAAAGTTCATAAAACGCTTTCAATATCTAGAGCAAAAGGCAAAAGAAAACAATAAAGCGCTTCGAGATATGACGTTGGGTGAAATGGATACCTTTTGGGAAGAAGCTAAAAAGCTATAAAAAAGCACGATTTGATCTGATTCTTTTTAGTTTTCGTATAAATACACAAGATTTATCGCAATTTTTAAGGGTTTAACCTTATTTCTCTTGGTTTGTGTGTTCTAAAGGTTATTTTTGGAACAAACGCCTCATATTTTGAGGTATTTACAAAAAAATCTTTTTAGTATTTAAGTGACCACAGTATAATATTGGGTCCAAAAAAATACAAATCTCGACCATCATCAAACCAACTTTATGGATTTTACAAACCCGTTAATATACGGAGTTCCTTGTTTCTTAGGCCTCATTTTAGTAGAGCTTACCTACAGCAAGCATCACGATCACGACGAATTATACAATTGGAAGGATCTTGGCGCAAGTTTGACTATGGGAATAGGCTCTACACTTATTGCGCCTTTGATAAAAACCGTGACCGTAATTTTGCTATTCAACTGGGTTTACGATGTTTTTAATCCAATGGTTGATGGGGTGCGTACCAACATTTTTGGTTGGGAATCCTTTGGTTATGCCTGGTATGTTTGGATTCTTTGTCAGTTGGCAGATGATTTTTCTTATTATTGGTTTCATCGCCAGAATCATATGGTTCGCTTTTTTTGGGCAGCTCATATCGTACATCATTCTTCAGAAAATTTCAATCTAGGTACCGCAGTGCGGAATGGGTGGTTTACTATTTTCTACAAACCTTTATTCTACGTTTGGATTGTCGCAATAGGCTTTCCGCCAGAAATGCTTGTGGTTTGTTTAGGTATCGAAGCATTGTGGCAATTTCAGTTGCATTCCCAATATATACCGAAGTTAGGAATCATTGATAAGGTTTTTAACACCCACACAATGCACCAAGTGCACCACGCCCGGAATTTGGAGTATATGGATAAAAACCACGGTGGCTTTCTTAATATTTTTGACCGGGTATTTGGAACCTTCAAAGAATTTGACGAGGAAATCGAAATTGAATATGGAGTTACTAAATCACCAGATAGTTACAACCCGTTGGTTATACTAACCCACGAGTATAAAGATATTTGGAACGATATGAAACGCTCGCCCAAACTGAAGCATAAGTTTATGTATGCCTTTGGCCCACCGGGATGGAGCCACGACGGAAGCACGCTCACCATAAAACAAATGCGTCAAAAGTTGAAAGAAGAACGCGTACAGCAAGCAAAAAGTGATTTAGAACTTGAAGCTGCTGAGTAAAACAGCTTACGTCCTTTTATATTTGACTTCTTAATTTGGCGAATTCTTTTTCGAGCATAGTCAGTTTGTCTTCAATACCAGAATTAATAGGGTTAATTCGTCTTTGATATACAGAAGTAATTTGCCATAGTTCTAGTATTTCTGAAAGCGCAAAGTTCAAGTCGTCAATGTTTTGATGTTCTGCCTTCAAAACAAGTGTGTTATCCAATAAATAGGCTTTACGCAATATGAGTTGACTTTTTGTATGTGCTAATACCACAGTGCCGTCTTCGATATTTTTGTAATGGTCTTTTTTTACTAAGGTTCCAAAAACGATGTCTTTAGGAAAGAAGCCCTGATTTTGCTTGGTCATTTCTAGGTTAGTTACCACAAAAGCGCGCATAGTTTCATTGTTTTCTATGGGTAAAGTAACCTGAATCATTTCTTCTAAGAATTTTTTATTCTTATAGTTTTCGAGATACTCGTCTTTATTTTTTTCTGTAATACAAGGTACCTGAACAAAGCTTTCAGGATGGGATAACTCGTGCATTTCTGACAACGAACTTTTAAATTTCAGCAATTCATTGACGGTAAGTTCTCGAGTTAGCAGATCATCTATAGGTATGCTAAAATAATTAGCAATTTTAATTATAGTTTCGATCTTTGGTTCACTTCTTCCTTCTTCATATGCGCCTAAAGTGCCTCTTTTTAAGTCAAATAACTCTGCAAAAGCCTGTTGACTTAGCGTTTTTACGCTACGAATCTTTCTAATATTTTTTCCAAAAAACGACATAATTTGCTAATAATATTTGCAATAAATAAAATATTCATTATATTTACCTAACAATATTAGCAAAAAATAATAATGTCTGCTATTTTTTTTAGTATTCATTTTCATTTTTGCAGACAATCAAGAAATCACTAATCAAAAAATCGAACATTATGGTAGTATTAATTCATTCATTGTTAACAATAATAATTAGCGTAATATGAACAATTAAAAACTAGTTTTCGTATTATTAACTTTTAGAAATTCTTAACAACTTGTAACCAAAAAGATGAAAGATCATTTTCATATAACCAAAGATTATTTACTCGAACTGGACTTTAATATCAGTTTTCAAAATCCTGAAGATGGAATACTTGTAGTTCAGAAAGAAAATTCAGGAATTAAAAACCTGATTTTGGGAGTTGCTCCACCCATTCTAATTCTGGAGCAATTTATTTTCAAAATAAATAATCACTCAGAAAAAGTCCTTAAAAGCCTGTTACAAAAGAATAGAGATATCATTCACGGTGCTTTTGTTTTAAATGAAAGTGGTGATAAAGTAATCTTTAGAGATACGCTTCAAATCGAGAATATGGACTTAAACGAACTCGAAGGCTCCCTTAATTCACTCAGTTTATTGATGAGTGAATATTCAGATAAAATAATAGAATTTTCAAAATATTAAACTTTAGAACTCATGAACATATTTAAACGCTTATTCAAAATAGGGGAAGCAGAAGCCAACTCCGCAATCGATAATATGGAAGACCCGATCAAATTAACTGAGCAGGGAATTCGAGATATGAAGCAAGATCTAGATAAAAGTCTTGAAGCTCTGGCGCAGGTTAAAGCACTTGCAATTAGAGCAAAAAACGATCAGGAACAATTTCAAGATAAAGCTGAAGATTACCAGAGCAAAGCAATCGTGATTCTTAAGAAAGCGCATAATAAACAAATGGATGCAGCTGAAGCAGATCGTCTTGCAAAGGAAGCTTTGATAAAGAAGGAAGAGGCGCAAAAACAAGTTGATCAAGCCAAGGCTGAATCTGAAAAGTTTGACGGAAATGTAGAACAGTTGCAAAAGAATATTCAAAATATAAAATCGAATATCAGCAAATGGGAAAACGAACTCAAAACGCTTAAAGCACGCGTGAAAGTGAGTAATGCCACAAAGAATTTAAATAAGCAAATGGCAGAATTAGACAGTACAGGAACTGTTTCTATGCTAGAGCGTATGAAAGATAAAGTAGCTCAGGAAGAAGCGCTGGCCGAAGCTTATGGGGATATTGCAGATGCTTCAAAATCTATTGATGATGAGCTGGATAAGGCCGCTGATACGACTACAGCTAAAGCTGATGATGAACTAGAAAAATTGAAATCACAATTGGGTCTTGATGACTCTAAAAACCAGGGATAACATTGGATGCAACCTTAACAGAAGTACTCTTTTCAGAAGTCAATATTGTACTGTCTATATTGCTTATTATCTTAATCCTGTATTGGGTCGTTACGATGATCGGCGGGATCGACTTTGACTTGGATATTGACGTAGATGTCGATGTAGATGTCGACGCCGATGTAGATCTTGATACCGGTTTAGAAGGCGGCAATATGGATTTTGAAGATGTCTCAAATGTTGAGGTGACAAAAGAAAATGTTGTAGGCAAACGCCGTAAGCCGCTTAAAGGTTGGCAGATTTTTCTGATCTATTTCAATTTCGTTGGGCTTCCGTTTATGTTTACGTTCACCTGCTGGATATTTATCTGGTGGTTGATGACGACATTAACAACGGCCCTTACAATGACCTATGATTCGGTTTTTGGCTTTGCGATAATGTTAATTGCATTTTTTCCGGCGTTAATAGTCAACAAATTATTTACGACACCATTTAAAGGTTTTTTCAGACATCTTAATAAAGACGGTGACGTGGCTGTGGACTATTTGGGGCGTAAAGCAACTTTACTTTCTAGTATTAGCGGAGAAAAAATGGGCAATGCCGAAGTGCTTGCAGACGGCAATTCTATGTCTATTTATGTAAAATCCCTTACCGGAGAACCGTTGACCTACGGCAGCACCGTATTAATTATCAAACATTCTGAAGATCAGAATTTTTACCTCGTACAGAATTATAACGACTAAATAAATCAATCAAAAAATGAATCAAGTTTTACCAATTATTGGAATTGGATTAGGAGTGCTTTTGTTCTTAATCATCGTTTATTTCGCGATTATCGCGATGTTTTACAAGAAAGTCCATCAAGGACAGGCGCTTATCCGTACCGGTTTTGGAGGTACTAAAGTGGCTACCGATAAAGGACTTTATGTTGTCCCGGTTTTTCACAGAGTGGAAATTATGGATGTTTCTGTAAAGAAAATCCAGATCGAAAGATTGGGCGTAGAAGGGCTTATCTGTAAAGACAATATGCGGGCCGACATTAAAGTGGCGTTCTTCGTTAGAGTAAATAACGACATTTCATATATCAAAAAAGTAGCGCAGACCATTGGTGTTGCCCGTGCTTCTCGTATAGAAACCCTTGAAGATCTTTTTGAAGCCAAGTTTTCTGAGGCATTAAAAACCGTAGGTAAGAAATTCCAGTTTATAGAATTGTACGAGGCACGACGGGAATTTCGTGATGAGATTGTAGATATCATTGGTACAGATCTTAACGGGTATACCTTAGAAGATTGCGCCATTGACTTTTTAGAGCAAACACCGGTTACCCATCTAAAACCAGACAATATTCTTGATGCAGAAGGGATTAAGAAAATCACTGAGTTAACTGCGGTTCAAAACGTAAAAGCAAACCTGATCAAGCGTGATGAGGAAAAAACCATACGTAAGCAGGATGTCGAAGCACGTGAAGCGATCTTAGAGCTTGATAAGCAATTGGCTGAAAAAGAAGAGCAGCAAAAACGTGAAATTGCAAACATCAAAGCCCGTGAAGAGGCTGAAACGATGAAAGTTGCAGAAGAAGAACGTCTCAAGTCAGAAACTGCACGTATTGCGACGCAGGAAAAGGTAAAAGTTGCTGAAGAAAATATGGAGCGCCAGATCATTGTCGCTGCTAAAAATAAGCAACGCACCGATGCTGTAGAAACCGAGCGCGTTGAAAAAGATCGTCTACTCGAAGCTACCGAAAGAGAGCGCGTAGTAACCTTGGCTCAGATTGAGAAAGAGAAGGTAGTTGAAGTGGAGAAGAAGAATATTCAAGATGTGATTCGTGATCGCGTGATGCTAGAAAAAGGCGTGGTTGAAGAGCAGGAGAGTATGAAGGATATTCAGGCGTTTAAAACTGCAGATCGTGAGAAGCAAGTAAAAATCACCATCGCAGAAGCTAATGCTCAAGAAGATCTTATTAAGACGATAAAAGCTGCAGAAGCTCAAAAAGAAGCGGCTAAGCAAAAAGCTGAAGAAATCAATATCGAGGCACTTGCGCATAAAGAAGCTTCTGAGAAAGAAGCACAGGCGCGTAAGATTCTTGCAGAAGCGCAAGCAAAAGAAGAAGCAACTGTGGGTATGTCTGAAGCGCAAGTAATGCACGCCAAGGCAGATGCCAATGAGCGTCAGGGAGTTGTTGAAGCTTCAATCATTGAGAAGAAAATGAAGGCGGAAGCTGCCGGTATGGAAGCTAAAGCTGAAGCGAAGCGCAAAGACGGTCTTGCCGAAGCTGCGGTGATCAAAGAAAAAGCGATGGCAGATGCAGCCGGTATCGAAGAAAAAGCAAATGCAATGAAGAAACTAGACGGTGTAGGTAAAGAACACGAAGAGTTCAAACTACGTCTGGATAAAGAATTGCAAGTTGACTTAGCACATATCAACATTCAGAAAGATATTGCCGATGCTCAGGCTCAGGTGATAGGAGATGCACTTAAAGCTGCTAAAATTGATATTGTTGGTGGCGAGACGATGTTCTTCGATCAGATTATTGGTCAGATCACAAAGGCTAAAGGATACGATCGTTTAGTAGAGAATAGTAGCAATATACAGGATGTAAAAAATGCAATTCTTGGTAGCGATGATGTCAAAGGAAATTTGCTTGAAAAAGTAAAAGAATTTGCAGACAAGTATGGTGTTTCTTCCGAGGACATTAAAAACTTGACCATAGCGAACTTGCTGATGCATCTTAAAGAACGTTCTCACGATTCTGAAGAGCAGACCTTATTCAGTAATCTATTCAACTTGGCGAAAGGTCTAGGTCTAGATAATAAGAAGTTGAAGTAGAATCGAGTGAGATCTGACTACCTAATTCTTTGCTGGCTCAGTTTGACATTCAGTTTTTAATTCATAATTGGAATGTCAGCCTGAGCCTGTCGAAGACCTTACAGAACAACTACTTCAAATGAAAACCTATTTCGTTTATATCGTAAAATGTAAGGACAATAGCTTTTATACTTGTGTAACGAGTAATTTAGAGTTGCGCATCGATCAGCATAATTTTGGGATAAAACCTGATTCGTACACATTTAAACGCAGACCTGTCGAGTTGGTGTGGAGTGAGGGCTTTTCTCAAGTAGATCAGGCTATTTTATGGGAGAAAAAGATAAAAGGTTGGAGCAGAAGAAAGAAGATCGCACTTATAGAAAGTAATTGGGATGATTTGGTATTATTCTCAAAAAATTACACTCAGTTTGGTAATAAAATTAACGAGTAGGACCAAGGTTATGATTGCAAGAGTGAAGCGCTTCGACAAGCTCAGCGTGACAAAAACACTTTTAAGTATATCAAATGTTAGTCTGGGTCTATAAGACACTCATTATTGCCAAAAAATAATAGCACAAAAAATGGCAAAAACGTCACAAACCACTATAAATAATCCTGAAGAAAATCCTGCGCAAGAAACGCTGGATGGTGGCACATATGCTATCATTCGTGGCAGACTTCAAAAGCAAAAGCAAGAGCTGCAGGATAAGTTAACATCTTTAAACGAAGCGCGTAAGACAGTTTTTGGTTCGTTAGAGACAAAGCTTATTGCTAATGACCGCATCAGTACCGAGAACAACTGCATTGCCAGAGATATTGTTTCGCTGGGAAATACCTGTATTTTTGGTTATAACGTTCATTTTGGTTTGCGTACCGAAATTGCCCTTTCAGATGTTTTTAGTATTTATCAGTTTACCAATAATAGGTTTGAGCCGGTCACTTTAGACTTGCTCGATGATTCAACGTTTCAAACAGACTTTTCAAACCTTTATAAATATTACCGAAATACCATTTTTGCACGCTTTGCAATCATAGGCAATTACCTGCATATGGTTTTTCAGCTGAGCGAAAGTGTAACAGATATTAAGACATTTAAGTGGCTTATAAAAGAAAATGCGCTTGAGTATGTTGATAATCGCAGCGATCACGAATACCGTTTTCCGCCGCAGCATGAGTTTAAGTGGCAAGAGGTGAATCGCGATATGCATCGTTATGGTGTGCATTCTCACGTTTCAATTTTAGACAGAGTATTTGTAGAGACCATAGGTGGTGATCTTACTATTAAGATTGAAGATAATACCGAGGACGGAAAAGGTATTTTTTCTGAACCTGTAGCACATTTTGATCAGACACTGGATGATGGGCAATATCGCTTTGCAGATTTAGGAAACTTGATAGTGCTTGATATAAAACCCTTTCAAGAAACTTCACGCTATTTTGTTTACAATCATAAAATTAAGCAGGTTCATAAGATTCAAAGTATAGGTGTTGCGGCAGTTTTACTTCCAGATGATCAGGGAATTATTTTTCCTAATGGATATTACTTGCAGACCGGAGAATACAAAATCTTTGATGACGGGCATCTCGATCTAAAATTTCAGCAAAAGATCGTCTCTCCTAATGGAGAAGATTTTATGTACGTTTTTTATGAGGCAAAAGCCGGTCTCTATAAATTGATGTCGTACAACATCATCAGTCAAGAAATAAAAACTCCTATCATTTGTAGCGGTTTTACGATTCTTGAGAATGGCGAGCTTTGCTATTTTACTGCAGAAGACAATCAGACTAAACATCACGTGGTTCAAATCTGGCAAACTCCATTTTTGAAGGGAGATTTTATGCCTTCACAGCATACCGAATCGATGCTGTATAAAATAGGGAACAAGGACATTGTAAAAGCGATGGCAGAGTCGCAAGCCTTGATTACACTGCTTAATAAAGAGGATAATTATGACGGACTTTACGCTGATATTGCAAAATCGGCTAAAGATATTCAGGATTCGTATTACTGGTTAGCCGAAGAGGAAACCGAACGCTTAGATCTTCCGCTTGGCGAAATCAATAAAGCAGCTAATGCTGCGATCGATGAGTTTGAGAAAGTAACAGAATTACGTCGTCACGCCGCAGCTCAAACTAAAGCGTTACGCGAGGAAGCAGAGCAAATATTCTCTAAGATCAAGAGTTCGTCTTTTAAATCGATAAACGATTTTGTCATTCTTCTAACCCAGTTGCGCAGTCTGCGAGGGAAGGTGATTAGCCTTCGCGAAGTGCGTTATGTAAACCTTGATTTTCTAAATGAGTTAGAAGCTGAAATAGGTGAGCAAACGCAAAAAATATCTAGGCGCTGTGTTCAGTTTTTACTAGATGACAAGGCATTACAACCATATCACGATCAAGTTGCTGAGAAGAATCACCAACTTGAAGGCGTCAAGAAAGTAATTGAGGCAAAAAAGCTAGAAGAGGAAGTCAATCAAATTGCTGCAGATTTAGAATTGTTGATTGATATTGTTACCAATCTTGATATTGAAGATACTGCGCACGCTACAAAGATCGTTGACAATATTTCGTTGATTTTTGCTACCATAAATCAATTAAAAGCAGCGCTTAAAAATAAGAAAAAAGCACTCGGAAGTGCTGAAGCTCAAGCTGATTTTTCAGCACAACTAAAGCTGATTGATCAAAGCATCATCAATTATATAGATATTGCTTCAACTCCAGAGAAATGTGACGAATTCCAAAATAAGATATCTATTCAGCTTGAGGAGCTCGAAGGGAAATTCGCAGATTTTGAAGATTTTATTGCCGTCATCTTAGAAAAACGGGAGGAAGTTTATGCTGCCTTTGAAGCGCGCAAAAATGCTTTGGTCGAAAAGCGGAATAAACGCGCACTTGCTTTGCAAAATGCTTCTGAACGCATCTTAAAAGGAGTCGCTAAACGTGCTCAAAGTTTGGGATCTGCAGATGAGATCAATGGGTATTTTGCTTCTGATCTTATGATCAATAAGTTGCGGGATATCATCTTGCAGCTCAACGAACTTGAAGATAGCGGTAAAGCCGAAGAATTAGAAACTGCGCTCAAAGTTGCGCGTGAGGATGCTTTGCGCAAACTCAAGGATAAACTCGATTTGTATGAAGACGGGGAGAATATCATCCGCTTTGGGAATCATAAATTTGGAGTTAACAGGCAGCCGCTTGATCTAACTATAGTGCTTAAAGATGGCGAGCTTGCTTACCATCTTACAGGAACCGATTTTTACCAAAAACTTGACGATCCTATTCTTTTAAATTCGCGTCAGATCTGGGATCAGGAATTTGTTTCAGAAAATGATACAGTGTATCGATCAGCTTATTTAGCCTATAAAATTTATAAAGTAGCGCCTATTGATACGCTTCATGAAGCAACTGATGACGAATTGCTCAAGCTTGTGCAAGAGCATAGCAGCTCTAATTACAGTGAAGGTTATGTAAAAGGAGTTCACGATAATGATGCTACAAAAATCTTAAGAGTTTTAGTACAAAAGCATGTTGATCTGGGACTGTTGAGATTTAGTCCGCAGATACGTTCTTATGCGCAATTCTTTTGGAACAGCTTAGCAAGTGAAGAGCAAAACCTTTTAAATCAAAAATTGAAAGCTTCTGGCGAAGTACTACAGTATTTCCCGGAGGAAACCACTTCTAACTTTGTTGTGGAGGCTTTGGCTAAAAGAATCGAAGCGTTTTCGGTTCAAAATGAATTATTAGAAATTCAAGATGCTATTGCCACAGCCAACTATTTATTTGCTGAACTTCAAAATGATGATAGTTTTACGCGAAGCACTATTGCAGTTGAGATACAAGAATCTTTTTTAACAGACCTGAAAGAGCGCCAAGCAGATATAAAGTTTAAAACAAGCCTCGAAGCACAGGCTGATTATGAGTCTAAAATTGCTTTGGTGCGCCAATGGGTAAAAGCTTTTCTAACAAGCGAGAAAACACAGTTTGCGCTTAGTTATTTAGACGAAGCAGTATGTTTGTTGCTGTTTGATGATGAATCAGTTTCTAAAGTCAATACCATTCAGGCATCTGAGAAAATCACCGATTTGAAAGGTGATCACTCTAGCATTTCTGATGGTATTTATGAGTTTAACTTCCATTTTTTTACCCAGACTTTGCAACACTATTTTGCTGAAGCGGTACCGGCGTTTGAAGCTTTTCGTAAAGCGAAACACAAAGTTACAGAGGATTTAAAGGAAGAATTAAAACTGGAGGAATTTAAGCCGAAAGTCTTGACCTCATTTGTGCGTAATAAGTTGATTGATCAGGTTTATTTCCCATTATTCGGAGATAATTTAGCCAAGCAACTAGGGACTGTTGGAGACAAGTCACGCACAGACCGCATGGGCTTGTTACTGTTGATCTCTCCGCCGGGATATGGTAAAACCACTTTGATGGAGTATATCGCCAATCGGTTAGGTTTGGTTTTTATGAAAATCAACGGTCCGGCAATTGGGCACGAGGTAACTTCAGTAGATCCGGCAGCTGCTACCAATTCCGCTTCGCGGGAAGAATTAAAAAAGTTGAATCTTGCTTTTGAAATGGGGAATAACGTAATGCTTTATCTGGATGATATTCAGCATTGCAACCCCGAGTTTTTACAGAAATTCATTTCGCTCTCCGATGGTACGCGTAGGGTAGAAGGAGTTTATAAGGAAAAGCCTAAAACCTATGATCTAAGAGGGAAAAAGTTTTGTGTGATTATGGCGGGTAACCCGTACACAGAAAGTGGTGCTAAATTTCAAATCCCGGATATGTTGGCCAACAGGGCAGATATTTACAATTTGGGAGACATTATTGGCGATACCGAAGATCTTTTCAAACTGAGTTTGATAGAAAATGCACTGACTGCAAATCCAATTCTTCAGCAATTGAGCAGTAAGAATTTTGACGATGTATATACGTTGCTTCAACGTTTAGAAACCGGGAATGACGAATTGCAATTGAAAGGCAATCACAGCAGCAGAGAACTGGAAGAGTATACTTTGATCTTGAAAAAAGTATTAAAAATCAGGAACACAGTTCTTAAAGTGAATGCAGCTTACATTAAATCTGCAGCGATGGACGACGCATACCGAACCGAGCCTGCTTTTAAACTGCAAGGCTCCTATCGTGATATGAATAAATTGGTAGCTAAAGTGGTGCCGGTTATGAATGAAAACGAGTTGCAAACCCTGCTGTTATCACATTATGAAAGCGAGTCGCAGACCTTGACTGCAGCTGCCGAAGCAAACCTTTTAAAATATAAGGAGCTTACCGATAATTTAGAGGAAGAGGAAATTAAACGTTGGACAGCTATAAAGGAAACATTCGTTAAAAACAACAAGCTCAAAGGCTTTGGAGATGCAAACGAAATGGCTCAGTTACTCGCGCAACTCATGCAATTTTCAGATAATCTTGAAGGAATCAAAAATGTTTTACAACAAGGCTTTCTTAAAAAGGATTAAGACTTTTTGATTACACGCTTAATATCTTTTTTGTATTTATCAGCATACACAACAGCATAATAGCCAAACTGCATAGCACTCGTAAATAGGAAAAATCGTTTAATTAGTTTTCTTGGTTTCATAGTAATGGTTTTTTTAAGGATAACCATTGTTAAGAGCTTTGTGGGTTAAAGAATTCTTATTTTTAGGGCTAAAGGATAAAAATCAACTTCATGAAACCAGAAATACTAGAAATTGAACCCCGCAAGATCATCGGGAAATGTGTTACGACGACCTTATCTTTTGACGATACTGCTGCTTTATGGCAAGATTTTATGAGTAGACATAAAGAAATAAAAAATTGTGTAGATTCTGGTTTTTACTCAATGCAGGTATATCCTTCTGGTTTTAAGGTGGAGGAATTCACGCGAGAAACCGAATTTGAGCGTTGGGCTGCTGTTGAGGTTACAGATTTTGATACAGTACCCGAAGGAATGCAAACCAAAACCATTGCCGGTGGTTTGTATGCGGTTTTTACGCACGTGGGGCCCGTAAAAGAATTTGTAGAAACTTCAAATTATATTTACGGTACTTGGCTTCCCCAATCGGGTTACAAGCTGGATAAGCGGGCACACTTTGAACGCTTGGGAGAAAAATACTACGGCCCAGAGCACCCGGAATCTGAAGAAGAAATATGGTTACCTATTCAGCTGAAATAAGCTTAAACTAGCGGTGGTGATACGGTTCGTTGCGTAAAATCGTAAAGCCACGATAGATTTGTTCTGTAATAAAAAGCCGAATCATTTGATGTGAAAATGTCATTTTTGATAAAGAAACTTTGCCTTGAGCTTTGGCATATACCGCTTCAGAAAAACCATAAGGACCACCAATAACAAAGACCAAAGTCTTAATACCACTATTCATTTTTTTTTGAAGATAGTCGGCAAATTTTACGCTGTTCAATTCTTTACCATTTTCGTCAAGGAGAATTAATTGGTCTTGCACTGTGATCTTGTTCAGTATGAGTTCGCCTTCTTTTTCCTTTTGTTGTTCTTCAGAAAGGTTTTTGGTCTTTTTTAGATCTGGGATGATCTCCAGCTCAAAGTTTACATAATGTTTTAAACGTTTGGTGTAAACCGAAATAAGCGCCTCAAGATTACGATCATCGGTCTTTCCTATACAAAGCAGTTTTATATTCATAGTTCAAAATTACATTATTTCAATTTTGAGTGCTTTAGAAAAGCGTATATCTTCACGATATTTGCAAGGCTGTGTTGTAAATTAACCAGCTGAAAATCTAACTTAGTAAAAACTACACAACTTTATGATTTCTGAAGCAAAGCTGAATGAAGAAGTAGAAGGTATCATCGCTAACGCCATTCGAGAAGATGTTGGTCCCGGAGATTACAGTTCATTGGCCTGTATTCCTGACACAGCCCAGGGAAAAGCCAAGCTTTTGGTTAAAGAAAAGGGAATCATAGCAGGCGTTGCCTTTGCTCAAAAAGTTTTTGCTTACGTAGATGAAGCTTTAGAAGTCGAGGTTTTGATACAAGATGGGGCAGAAGTTAAAGTAGGAGATATTGTACTTTATGTTTCTGGTAGTTCTCAAAGCATTTTAAAAGCCGAACGTCTCGTTTTAAACGGAATGCAGCGTATGAGTGCAATAGCAACTAAAACAAATGCCTATACGCAACTGCTTCAAGGAACCAAAGCAAAAATTTTAGATACTAGAAAAACCACGCCGGGTTTTCGTGCATTAGAAAAAATGGCAGTGAAAATTGGTGGAGGAGAAAATCACCGTTTTGCCCTTTACGATATGGTGATGCTTAAAGATAATCATATTGATTTTGCTGGTGGAATTCCAGAGGCGATCGCAAAAACAAAAACCTATTTAGCCGAAAATGATCTTGATTTAAAAATAATTGTTGAAGCTAGAGATTTGGCCGAAGTGGAAGCTATTTTAGAAGCAGGCGGTGTTTTTCGCATTTTATTAGACAACTTCAACTATGAAGATACGCGCACAGCAGTAAAAATGATAGGTGATCAATGCTTAACAGAATCTTCTGGAAATATAAATGAAGATACGCTAGCGGAGTACGCTAAATGCGGTGTAGATTATATTTCTAGCGGCGCGTTAACGCATTCGGTTTATAATATGGATTTAAGCTTAAAAGCAGTTTAATGGCTGAAGAGTGGGACGATAAATTAAAAACGATTCCATTTTTGCTTCCTGTGGTCAAATGGGCTAAGGAGGTAACGCTTCCCGGTTTTGAAGGGTTGTCTCTATATGATTTTTGGGAAATGTATGCCATAGGTATCCTAAAAGGTACATTTGCAACGAGAGCCAGCGCGATTGCCTTCAGCTTTTTTATGGCGCTTTTTCCATTCTTTTTATTTGTGCTCAACCTTATTCCGTACGTTCCTATCAACGGATTTCAAAGTGACTTTTTATCCTTTATAAATAATTTATTACCACCACAAACTCAGGAGTTTTTTGATCCGATCCTTTTGGATATTGCAGCGAACCAACGTGGCGGACTATTATCTTTCACTTTAATCTTTGCTATTTTTTTAATGGCTAATGGCGTCAATGCCATATTCACTGGGTTTGAATATAGTTTTCACTCCATCACAAACCGAAGCATTGTTAAGCAATATGCTGTGGCGCTTGGAGTTTCTATAATGTTGGCACTGTTGTTGTTACTTGTGGTAATAGCGGTGCTGTATCTTCAGATTACTATAAGTGAGTTGAAACGACGCGGCATCGTTAATGAAGATAATTTGTGGATATCACAATTGGGAAGTTATATCGCTTTGATCGTATTGATTTATACTGTGGTGGCAACCTTGTATTACTTCGGAACAAAAGAAGGGAAAGACACTCGTTTTTTATCAATAGGAGCGACATTAACTACATTTCTGTTTATTGTGACCACGTATTTGTTTGGCGTGTACATCAATAATTTCGCCACGTATAATCAATTATATGGTTCTATTGGAGCGTTGTTGATTATGATGGTATATATCTGGCTCAATGCAAATTTGTTGCTTTTAGGCTTCGAACTCAACGCGAGTTTGTATCGATTAAAGCGCAGAAGGGATTATAAAAAATCTCAATTATCTTCAAAATAATTTTAGGATAGTTGAAAATATCTTATTATTGATAAGTTTAATTTGATAAATAAAAATTTAATAACCCCTCAAATAACGAATATGAAAAAATTAAGTGCTTTTTTAGTTGTGATGCTTGTTTGTACAGCTGGGCTATTTGCTCAGGATGTGACGGGAAAATGGAAGACTATTGATGATGAAACAGGTGATGCAAAATCTATTGTTGAGATCTACAAGCAAGACGGTAAGGTTTATGGTAAAATTGTTGAAATTTTAAATAAAGACCGTCAAGATGCAAAATGTGTAGATTGCCCGGGAGCAGATAAAGGCAAGCCTATCAATGGTCTTGTGATCATTAAAGGTCTTGAGAAGGATGGCGATGAGTATAATGATGGGAAAATCTTAGATCCGCAAAGCGGAAAATTATACAAGTGTCTTATCGAACTTGAAAATGCAGACAAGCTGAAAGTTCGTGGTTATATTGGTTTCTCTTTAATAGGAAGAACGCAATACTGGCACCGTGTAAAATAAAAGAGATATACTTCAAAACACAGGCTGTTTCTAATTCTTGAGACAGCCTTTTTTTTATCTTTACCCTCGTGTATTTTGTTGATGTAATCTTACCCATTCCTGTCGAAAATGCGTTTACGTATCGCATTAGTGAGACCGAATATGCTTTTATCAAACCGGGGATGCGGCTTGCTGTGCCTTTTGGAAAAAGTAAAATTTATACAGCCCTTGCTATTAGCGTTCATCAGATCGAACCGCGCATTTATGAAGCCAAAGAGATCGAGCAGATTTTAGATGAGACACCGGTCGTAAACCTAGCCCAATTGAATTTCTGGAAATGGATGGCGCAGTATTACATGTGTACATTAGGTGATGTAATGCGTGCAGCCCTTCCAGGAGCGTTTTTATTAGAAAGTGAAAGTATAATCAAGCGTATTTCAAAGACGCCTATTGAACCCCATCTAGATGCTATTGATGAGGATGGTCTTGCTATACTCAACGCTTTTGAAGGAAATTCAATTTTAAGAATCAGTGAGGTGATGCAGGTGCTCAATAAAAAGAAAGTGCTTCCTAGCATCAATAAATTGATAGATCTTGATCTGGTTGCTCTTGATCAAGAGATTTATGAGGCCTATAAACCTAAACTGGTTAAGTATGTTCGGCTTGCCCCAGCGTATAATGAAGAAGAAAAAATGCACGAAGCGCTTGACGAATTAAGTAGAGCCCCGAAACAACGGGAACTTTTACTCAACTATTTTACGCAAACTGCGCGTTCCCCAAAACCGATAAAAGCAAAGGAACTACAAGAGCAAAGTGAAGCATCATCAGCACAGCTTAAGGCTTTGGTCGAAAAGGGAATTTTTGAGATTTATAAAATTCAGAAAGATCGCATCAATTACAGTGGTAAAGAAGATAGCCCGATTAAGACACTTAACGAGAATCAAGAGCAAGCTTTAGGCGAAATAAAAACCTCCTGTCAAAATCACGATGTCTGTTTATTGCACGGGGTAACGGCTTCTGGAAAAACGGAAGTATACGTTAATCTTATTAAAGAATATCTGGCTGAAGGAAAACAAGTACTTTATTTATTACCTGAAATTGCTCTTACCACACAACTCGTAGCGCGCTTGCAAGAGTATTTTGGAAATCAATTATCTGTTTATCATTCTAAATATTCAGTTCACGAACGTGTTGAAGTATGGAATAATGTCTTACATCACGAATCTAAAGCGCAATTGGTTTTAGGAGCGCGTAGTGCGCTTTTTCTTCCGTTTGAAAATCTCGGACTTGTTGTTGTTGACGAGGAGCATGAAAGCAGCTACAAGCAATACGATCCAGCACCGCGTTATCAAGCCAGAGATGCGGCCATTGTATTGGCACATCAGCAAAATGCAAAAGTTTTGTTGGGTTCTGCGACCCCGGCCTTAGAAACATTTTACAATGCGAGTATCGGTAAATACGGACTTGTAACTATGAACAAGCGTTTTGGAAATGTTTTAATGCCCGAAAACAGCATAATCGATATTCAAGAAAAACATCGCAAAAAACGGATGACCGGTCATTTTAGCGATGATTTGCTTCGGGCAATTACCGACACCTTAGAACTTGGTGAGCAGGTGATCTTGTTTCAAAACAGAAGAGGCTATTCACCTATTGTGGAGTGTAACACTTGTGGTCACGCACCGCAGTGTCCTAATTGCGATGTAAGTCTTACGTATCACAGACATCGTGGGCAGTTGCGTTGTCATTATTGTGGTTATCATATCGCGATGCTTCAAAAATGTATGGCTTGTGGTGGCGAAGAGCTGGATACTAAAGGTTTTGGAACAGAACAAGTAGAAACAGAGCTTAAAACGTTATACCCTGAGCATAATATAGGCCGAATGGATTCTGATACGACGCGGGGTAAACACGGCTTTGAGAAGATTATAACAGCTTTTGAGCAGGGCGAGATTGACATTCTTGTAGGAACTCAAATGCTTACAAAAGGACTTGATTTTAGAAATGTGACCCTTGTAGGAATTCTCAACGCAGATAGTATGCTTAACATTCCGGATTTTAGAGCACACGAAAGAAGCTTTCAACTGATTCAGCAGGTGTCGGGTAGGGCAGGACGTACAGAGAAACGTGGTAGAGTGTTGATTCAAAGCTTTAATCCGCATCATCAGATTTTGCAGCAAGTGTCTATGAATGCTTATGAAGCGATGTATCACGAGCAACTCGAAGAACGGCATATTTATAAATACCCGCCATTTTGTAGATTGATTAAAATCACGATGAAGCATCGTGATTTTCAGAAGATTGAAGAGGCTTCGGTATGGATGGGACAAGCGCTTAAGAATGTATTTAGAGATCAGGTTTTAGGCCCAGAGCCTCCGCCGGTTTCCCGAATTCGTAATGAATATTACCGCAATATTCTCATCAAAATTCCACGGAAACAAAGTCTGGAGAAAACAAAGAAAGCGATACTTAAAGTGCGTACTACATTTTCAAGTATTTCTCAATTTAGAAGTGTGAAGATCGTACTGAATGTAGATAACTATTGATCAAAAAAAATCCTGCAAATTGCAGGATTTTTTTTGATTCGCAAATCAATGGAGATTAGCTAGATAAAGCTTCCATCAATTTTGTTTTCTTATGTCTACTCAATGGAATTTTATCTCCCTCGATCTCAATATTTCTACTGTTATATTTTTCAACCTTATCCAGATTGATAATATAGGATTTATGGATTCGCATAAAACGCTCTGCAGGTAATTGCGCCTCAAAGGCTTTCATCGTTGATAATACAATGATAGGCTCATTATACGTGACTAATTTTACATAGTCACCGAGAGCTTCAATAAACTTGAGATCATTAAGAAAAACCTTTTTCTTCTTAAGATTACTTTTTACGAAGATATAATCATCATCCTCCACATTACCTTCAGTTTTAAGACGATGTAGATTGATAGCTTTATGAACGGCATTTAGGAAGCGATCTTTGGTAAGAGGCTTTCTTAAATAGTCTATAGCGTTATAGTTGAAGGCTTTGTAAGCATATTTTGTTTTACCGGTAACAAAGATGATTTGTGGTTTATGTACCAGATCATCAAGCAAATCAAAACCGGTTAGAATAGGCATTTCAATATCAAGGAAGATAAGATCAACCTTGGTTTCTAATAGACCGTTTTTAGTTTCGATTGCGTTGTTGTATTGTGCGGCTAATCGTAAATTAGGATGATCTTTAATCATCTTTACGATAGCGAGACGTTGTAAACTAGAATCATCGACAACGGCACAATCTAAAATTAATTCTTCCAAAGGTTAAGTTTTGAGATAGCGTTAGTTTACCAAAACTACTTACAATATATGTATTAACCAACTTTTTTGTGTAGTTCGTCGATATTTTTTCCTGAATTTTCACTTGTATTAAAAAATACCGAGTAAATGGTCGATTTAAAGGAGATCTGTTTTGTTGTATGAAAAATTAAAGTTACTTTTGCACTCATTTTTTTAATAAACTATTTTTATGAATCATTACGAAACTGTTTTCATCTTGAATCCCGTTTTATCTGATGACCAGGTAAAGGAAACAGTAAAGAAATTTGAAGATTTTCTTGTTTCAAACGGTGCCAAGATGATTTCTAAAGAAGATTGGGGGCTTAAAAAATTAGCTTACGCAATCCAGAACAAAAAGAGTGGTTTTTATCACTTATTTGAATTTACGGTACCA
This sequence comes from Leeuwenhoekiella sp. CH_XMU1409-2, assembly GCF_037029365.1. NCBI lineage: Bacteria > Pseudomonadati > Bacteroidota > Flavobacteriia > Flavobacteriales > Flavobacteriaceae > Leeuwenhoekiella > Leeuwenhoekiella sp. CH_XMU1409-2. The sequence continues at coordinate 164,309 of NZ_JAYMEI010000005.1, forward strand.
GGAGAGGTTATCGCAAACTTTGAACTTGAGTTTAGACGTGACGAGCGCGTTATGCGTTTCTTAACGGTTAAGCTTGACAAATATGCGATCGAGTGGGCTGAAAAACGTAGAAAACGAAATAAAGAAAAAGCGTAATTATGGCATCATCTATAGAGCAACAAGCAAAAGCAAAAAAAGATGGGGAAATCAGATATTTAACTCCGTTAAATATTGAGACCTCTAAGACAAAAAAATACTGCCGTTTTAAGCGTTCTGGTATTAAGTATGTAGATTATAAAGATGCAGATTGGTTAGCGTCTTTTGTAAACGAGCAAGGTAAATTGTTACCACGTCGTCTTACCGGTACTTCTTTAAAATACCAGCGTAAGGTAAGTGTGGCAGTAAAACGTGCACGTCACTTAGCACTTATGCCATACGTAACAGATTTATATAAATAAAAACTAGATAAGAGATGGAAGTTATACTTAAAAAAGACGTCGATAATCTAGGATTTGTTGACGATTTAGTAACTGTTAAGAATGGTTACGGAAGAAATTACTTGATTCCTCAAGGATATGCAGTGCTTGCAACTCCTTCTGCTAAAAAAGTATTGGCAGAGAACTTAAAGCAACGTGCATATAAAGAGAAGAAAGTTGTTGATGCTGCAAACGCTCAAGCTGCTAAGTTAGAAGGTTTAGAAATTAAACTTACTGCAAAAGCTGGAGAAGCTGATAAACTATTTGGTTCTATCACAGACGCAGATCTTTCTGATGCATTAGCAAAAGAAGGTGTAGAGATCGACAAAAAATACATCACTATCGCTGGTGGTAACATCAAGCGTTTAGGACAGTACGAAGCAAGCCTTCGTTTTCACCGTGATGTAGTGAAAAATTTCACATTTGACGTTGTAGCAGAGGCTTAAGCCTTGCACAATACAATAAAAAGCTTCCGTTTACGCGGAAGCTTTTTTTATTGGCATTTCCGAAGGAGTTTAATACACTTAGGCCTGCCAGTAAATCGAAAATTTATTTCCAACAAATGCCTCTCGGGTTTGCCTTGAGGTAGTATACTTCTAAAAACTCAGCATATGAAATACATTAGACTTTCAAAAGAGCAATTAGATGAAATGCACCAAGAGTTTATTAACTTTTTGGCAGCACAATCGATCACAGCAGATGAGTGGGAAGATATCAAAAAAAATCAGCCGGAAACTGCAGAACAAGAGCTTGACGTTTTTAGCGATCTGATTTGGGAAGGCGTTCTTGCTAAGGTGAAATATCTTGAGCATTTTTCTCCACAACATATGTTCTTATTCAAAGTAGGTGAGCTCAAAATCAGTATGATCTCTATCGAGGTTGAAAATAAGGGTGTAGATATTACAACTCCACAAGGATATAAGTGGCTTCAGGATAATTTTATGAAGGATGAAGTAAATCTCTACAGCTCAAGTAAATTGCTTTCTGAAGATCGTAACAACGATATTTTTGTACTTATCAGGCAAGGAGCCAATATTACTCAAGGAGACTTATACCAATGGTTTGAAAAATTTGTAGAGGTAGAGTAAACAGATAGACTAGCACTGAAATGTTTTAAAGAAAGCCGCTTGGAAATGGAAACTGAGCGGTTTTTTTAGTGTTAAGTTTGAAAGTGTCTCTAAGGCAGGAAAGTACAGGTTAGAGTATTTTTTAAGCTTAAGTATCTTGAAGCACTAATTTTAATAATATGTCATTTCAGAGGTTTATAGAATATAAAATAGTACTGGTTTGTCTTTTATTTGGTTTTATTACGAAATCGATTGCGCAGGTAGGCTGGGTAGGTAACGTTGATCAAGATTTTTATAATGTTGACAATTGGGATGATTCAAGTGTAGATTTCTTAAACCTGCAGGCTACTACTCTAATTATTAATGCGGGTAATCCTTATGACCCGATACAAAATGGTGGAAGTGCAGGAGATATAAACAGAAGGCCCGGAACTCTGGATATTGCCAATGGTGGTAAATTTACAGTGCAAGGAGCGCTTTTACCGTGGAGTAGTAATTACATTAACGGACAACTGATTATAAATGAGCCTGGATATCTCAACATACGAAGCTTTGTTTTTATAGGAAATAATTCTAACGGAAGTTTAGAAGTCAATGGAGGCAGATTTGAAAGCAAGAATGCTCTTTTTGTGGGAAGAGGAGCTTCGGGCAATGGTAGTGTTTCTATTCTTGGAGGCATTTGTTATGTAGGAGCTACCCTTGAAGTAGGTTCAGATGAAACCACTACTGTGGGAACTGTTCTTATTGATGGCGGGAGGCTGGAGGTAGCTTCAGATGTGCGTATCGGGGATAATGGAAAAATAACAATTAACGGAATTGGCGCTTTAGTGGTAAATGGCGATAATCAAACAGCACTTCAAAACCTTGTTGATACAGGAAAAATAGTTACCGATGAGGATACGGCTCTAGAAGTCAATTTTGATGGGAGTCAGACCATTGTTGCTATTCCGAGGGATGAGAATAGAATGGTTCAAGAGTACGCAACTTATATCTTATTAAAAAACGAATTTGTTGAAGCAAAGATTGATAAAAGTTCTTCAGACTTACTTTCTCTAGTTATAAACGGCACAGAAACCCTTTCTCAAAGTGGTAGACGCATCGGTGGTTATTATGATTTTCAGACTTCCTATGGTTTTGAACGTGTAACGGGTACCAGCTTTTCTATAAAAGAAGAGACCGAGGATTATGTTGATATTTCCTTTTTAAGAACATACGAACCCGGAGTTAGAAACACTCCTGCCGATGCAGACATTCATTATGTCCTAAAAAAGGGAGATACGGGATTGTACACATATTCTGTAATTCATCATAAAGCAGAGTATCCTAGTTTTGACTTAGGCTCCTGGAGGCAGGTATTGTGGACGGCTCATGAAGATGGAATATTTCAATTTGAGAATATTTATGTAGATTCAATTAAAAATTGGCAAATGGCTTCATATGCCGATAATGAGAATGCTGAACCTACCACTATTCCCGAAATCATAAAACTAGTAACCGGTGTACGCGCCGGTATGTATGATGGAAAATATCAATATACCGAAGAATTGATGGAGCTGCCGGCCTGGGGGTTTACGAGCGATAAGAATAAAATGGGTTTATGGGCTGTGATGGGAAGTCATGAGTTTTATAATAGCGGTCCTACGCATCACGATTTAAATTCCGCAGCAGGTATAATTCATGTGTTATTAAACGGACTCCATTATAACTCTAGAGGCATGGTAATTCCAGAAGGGCGCGATTGGAATAAGGTTTATGGGCCCTACTTGATTTATATGAGCTCAGGAGAAACGGCAGAAGCCAATTGGCAAGATGCAAAAGCCAGAGCTGCTCAAGAAAAAGCTGCTTGGCCATACTCGTGGTTGACCAATACCCCAGAATATCCATTGCAAGATGCTCGTGGTGCTGTTGCTGGTAACTTCAATATAATAGATGTGGAGAAAGATAATGTGAATGGCGCAAATGCTTGGGTGGGAGTAACACAACTTAGCTCGAGAAGTGATGGCGATTGGCAGTTTGAAGAAGAAAATTATCAGTATTGGACACGTGCTGATGATGATGGGAACTTCTTAATCGAAGACATTCGGCCTGGAGATTATACGCTTTTTGCTTTTAATGATGGAGCCATTCAGGAATTTAAAAAGGAAAACATCAGGGTCGAAGCTTCAAACGTGACTCAGCTTGGTAATTTAGAGCTTGAGATACCACGAAATAATGGTAATTTGATATGGGAAATAGGAGTGCCTAATAGAACTGCTGAAGAATTTGTTTTGGGGCATTTACGTTACTCAGAAGGATTTATCCAAGAGAATTTTCATGAGTTATTCTCAGAAACCATAGAATATAATGTTGCAGATAATAATTGGGACGAGGTGTTGCCTTATGTACATTCTTCTTATTTTGACGCAAATGACAATCGCTCCCGTTGGGATTGGAATATTAACTTTGAGATACAAGGGGAAATTCCTAATTCAGGTAACGCAACACTCACCATTGCCTATGCCAGTACAGATCACGCGCAACAGTGGTTGTACATCAACGGTGAAAGTGCTCCTTCCATAACTTTTTATCCCCCCAACGGAGGAGGTAATGCTTTCCTAAGGCAAAGTGATCACGCAAAATATGCCGTTCAAACGGTAGAAATTCCCTATAGCAAATTACGCGAAGGAATGAATACGATAAAGTTTGTGATGCCTTGCACTTCGAGTGGTGTTAATCATCATATGTACGACTATATAAGTTTTGAAGGAGAATTTGAGTCGGTCTTAAGTGTAGAGGATCATAAGGTAAGAGCTAAAAGAGTCAGCCTTTTTCCTAATCCCGCAACAAATTTCACTACGATAAATATGGAGGCAGACGTATATCTTGAAAAACCAGAATTAGCCTTATTTACACTTAACGGTAAAAAAGTTGTTGAGGATAAAAATCCAGAACGAATAGCAGGTAAATTAAAACTATATTGGAATCAGGATTTAACCACTGGTGTTTACATTCTTCGCATTAAAGACGGTACGGTCACACGCTACAAAAAGCTATTTATTAAGTAGCTTACAAATTACTCATATCTTAAAGATTCTACAGGATCTAATTTGGCAGCTTTTAAGGCTGGGAATAATCCTGCGATAATTGCAACGATTAAAGTAACAGCAGTAGCTGCGAGCATCGCCATCCACGGTGTGGTAAAATTGAAATTAGCTACAGTCGATATCAATATACCAATACCTATTCCTAATATAATACCTAACAAACCTCCAAATTGACCTATCATAATCGTTTCCATCAGGAATTGACCGGCAATAATCGATTTTTTTGCACCTAAAGCTTTGCGTAAACCAATCTCCCGCGTACGTTCGGTAACCGAAACAAGCATGATATTCATCAGTGCGATCGATGATCCTAAAATGGTGATTAAACTAATAATCCAGGCTGCAAGAGAAAGATATCCACTTATTTGTGAGATTTGATTTATGAGATCATCACTTCGGCCAATACCAAAGTTGTTTTCTTCAACTGGAGCAAGTTTTCTGATGTTTCTAAAGGTTATAATGGCTTCGTCAAGAGCACCGTCAAACATTTCTTTATCGTCAACTTTTACGCTCAACGCATAGTTGATATTGGCTTGAGTAAAAATAGAACGTGCGAGTTGGATAGGTATAATTACACGCAAATCCTGATTATTCCCAAAAGTTGAACCCTTTTCTTCTAGAACCCCAACAACCTTAAACTTTGCTCCGCGTATACTGATGGTTTGCCCAATAGGGTTTACATTTTTTAGAAGTCCGTTTTTAAAATCGCTTCCCAGAATACACACGTTATTATTGTTTTGAACATCAAACATCGTGAAGTTTCGACCTACATCAAGATCGAGTCCCGCATTGTCAAGAAAGTTTTCATTAGCGCCTACAACAGTAACTTCAGGATCGGTATCTAGATTTTCATATTTAACTTCAGCCGAAGAGGTTCCTGTAAAAGAAACCGAAACTTGTGTAAATGGGTAAGTGTAACGCTCTTCAAAGTCTTTAACTTCGGTATAACGAATTACAGGATTGATCTTTTGTTTTTCCCCACTTCCGCGTCGGCGCGTGGTAAACTCATAACGCTGAATATTGAAGGTGTTGGCTCCCATAGAGGAAAAATCACTACTAATGGTGTTTTCAAGAGCTTTTACAAGACTTAAAATAGCTACGAGTGCAGTTATACCGATTGCGATGATAACTACTGTGAGAATCGTTCTAAGCAATTGACTGCGTATAGAATCGTAGGCGATGCGAATATTTTCTCTAAATAAGGAGAACATAGATTTACCGGTTTGAACCAATAGGTCTACTAAAGTCTAAAAATGTTACCGTTTTATAAAATTAAGCAGGACAAACCCTCAATTTTTAAGATATTTGCAGGCCCAATGCAACGGGCATTGGCTTTTATTATTAAATATACCGCAACACTACAAAAGAAATGGCTCAAAAACCCAGCATACCCAAAGGTACTCGCGATTTTTCACCTGAAGAAGTATTAAGACGTAATTATATCATCAATACGTTGCGTTCAAATTTTGAGCTTTTTGGTTTTCAGCCTATAGAGACGCCATCTTTTGAAAATAGCAGCACCTTGATGGGAAAATATGGCGATGAAGGTGATCGTCTTATTTTTAAGATTTTGAATAGCGGTGATTATTTGAGTAAAGTAAAGGATTCGGTGTATCAAGAGCGTGACAGTAATAAACTGACTTCTGAAATTTCAGAAAAAGCCTTACGCTACGATCTTACCGTGCCTTTTGCGCGTTACGTGGTACAGCATCAAAACGAGATAGAATTTCCTTTTAAGCGCTATCAGATTCAGCCGGTTTGGCGTGCAGATCGTCCTCAGAAGGGACGTTTTAGAGAGTTTTTTCAATGCGATGCAGATGCTGTCGGTTCAGATTCTTTATTGCAAGAAGTAGCCTTTGTGCAGTTGTATGATGCGGTTTTTACCGATTTAGGACTGAAGGGAACCACGGTTAAAATGAATAATCGAAAAATACTTTCAGGTCTTGCTGAAGCCATTGGTGCAGCAGATAAGCTCATCGATTTTACAGTCGCTTTAGATAAACTCGATAAGATAGGAGAAGAAGGTGTGATCAAAGAAATGCTTGCCAAGGGTATTTCTGAAGAAGCTATCGCACGGGTAAAACCCATCTTCACTGTAAGTGGAAGTTTTGCTGATAAACTTGCTCTGTTGAATCAGCTGCTTGCTGATTCAGAAGTCGGAAAACAAGGAATTGAAGAATTGGCGTATATCAATGAGAAAATTGAAGCGCTCGGACTTGCAACAGTCACTCTTGATCTTGATGTGACTTTAGCTCGTGGATTGAATTATTATACCGGGGCGATTTTTGAAGTTGCGGCTCCCGAAGGTGTGAAGATGGGAAGCATAGGAGGCGGTGGCCGCTATGATGATCTTACCGGGATTTTTGGATTGAAAAATATGAGTGGTGTTGGTATTTCTTTTGGTCTCGACCGTATTTATTTGGTGCTTGAAGAACTTGGTCTTTTTCCTGAGCAAGCGATTAAAGGAACTAAGTTACTGTTCATCAATTTTGGCGAAGCAGAATCGCTGTATTGTTTGAAAGCGGTGAAGGCACTGCGCGAAGCAGGAATTACTTCAGAATTGTATCCCGATGCTGCTAAGATGAAAAAGCAAATGTCACACGCAGATAAACGCAATATTCAATTTGTGGTTTTAGCAGGAACACAAGAAATGGAAGAAGGGGTTTACACCTTAAAAAATATGAAAACAGGAGATCAAACGCGTGTTGATCTTGAAGGTTTGAAAGCAGCCCTAGCTTAAAAACTAAAATTGTTTCCAATAAAAAAATCCCGAACATTAATTAATGTTCGGGATTTTTTATTGGTATCATCTAAGGATCTATTCCTGTTCGATAGTTTTTGTTTTGTAATCAAACAATCCTTGTTCTTTTATTTGTTGAGCAATTCCCTTAGGAAGCATTTGTTCCCAACCTTCTTCGTTATTAGCGATCATTTTAAGCACCTGACGCGAGAATACATTAAGAATATCTGGATTATAATCTTCAATATCTACTACGCGACCGTTGTATTTAAAGAACTTATACAATTCTTTCATACGTGGATGTACTTTTAAGTTTTCACTGGTGAAGAATTCTCCGGTTTCAGGATCACGCATTGGATAGAGATACACGCGTAGATCTTTAAAGAATAATTTACCAAAAGCTTCAAGAATACCACCACTCAAGTGACGATAATACGACTCGTCAAAAATATCGATCAGGTTGTTAACACCCATTGCGAGTCCCATACGCTCTTTGGTATAGCGAGAGAAATATTCAACAAGTCTATAATATTCCTGAAAGTTAGAGATCATAACCGTATGTCCCAGATTACATAATAATCGGGCTCTTGCCATAAAATCTTCTTCATCGATCTCACCTTCAGCACGAAGGTTAGAAAGCGTGATCTCAAAAATAACTTCGGTATTCTCTTCTTTTACTCGGTTTTCGCTTAAAAAGATTTCCAGCGATTTTCGGTACATATCGGTGTTGACCTTGGTCACCGGTCTAAAACTTCCGCGCAGCGCAAGAATATTTTTCTTGTAAAGTATTTTAGCCGAAAGGATGTTGTTTCCATCAGGGCCAAACATTACCGCATCGGTAAATCCGTTTTTCACGAGCTGTAAACTCATCAAGCGGTTGTCTACTTTAGAGAAAACCGGTCCCGAGAAGTTGATCATATCGATCTCGATTTGATCTTTATCGATATGGTCATAAAGGTAGCGCAGCAATTTTTTAGGCGAATCATATTTATAATATGCGCCATAAATGAGGTTTACTCCTAAGGTACCCAAAGTGAGCTGTTGCAAGCGTGCATCAGTCTCGTGAAAGCGTACGTGAAGGATTATCTCATTAAATTCTGCCTGTGGCTCTACTTGATATTTAATTCCTACCCAACCGTGACCTTTATACTTTTTTGCAAAGTCAATGGTCGCCACAGTATTGGCATAGGTAAAATAGATCTTGTTAGGATGCTTCTCACGAGAAATTCTGTTTTCTAACAGGTTGGTTTCGTGAGCCAGCATTTTTTTTAGCCTAGCTTCAGTAACATAGCGATGGTCGTGTTCTACGCCATAAACTGCGTCACTAAAATCTTTGTCGTAGGCAGACATCGCTTTAGCAATCGTTCCACTAGCACCACCGGCTCTAAAGAAGTGTCTTACGGTTTCTTGACCGGCACCAATCTCGGCAAACGTACCGTAGATATTTTGGTTAAGATTTATTCGTAGGGCTTTATTGTTTATCGACGGGATATTTTCAAACTCTCTATCACCTTGAATTGTGATTGGCATAGCACGTTTTTTATGGGTGAGTATTGGTTGTTTCCTTTGCGGGTTAAAGGTAACAAAATGGTAGGGCTTACAAAAAATTAAGTGTAGTTTTGTGCTAAATTTCACAGCTTTGAGAATCACCTTTTTAGGCACAGGTACATCACAAGGAATCCCCATCATAGGTAGCACACACCCGGTTTGCATGAGCACAGACCCCCGAGACAAACGTTTGCGGGTGTCGATTTTGATCGAATTTGAAGGTGCTAATTATGTCATAGATTGTGGTCCAGATTTTAGACAACAAATGCTTACCAATAAGGTAACTCATCTTGAAGCCTTATTGTTTACTCATGAACATGCTGATCATACAGCCGGTTTAGATGATATTAGGCCGTTCTTTTTTAGACAAGGTGATATTCCTATTTATGCGCATCAACGGGTTTTAGACGAACTCAAAAAGCGTTTTGAATATATTTTTGAGACTGAAAACCGCTATCCCGGAGCGCCGGCTGTAGAGGTTTATGAGGTGACCAATAATATTCCTTTTGAAATAAACGATCTTCACGTGGAACCTGTAAATGTGATGCACGGAAAATTACAAGTCTTTGGCTATCGCTTTGGTAACTTTGCCTATTTAACCGATGTAAAAACCATTGCTGCGGAAGAGAAAGAAAAGCTAAGAGATCTCGATGTTTTGGTGGTGAACGCGTTGCGTGAAGAACCTCATTATTCTCACTTTAATTTAGAGGAAGCTTTAGCTTTTGTTGAAGAGATCAAACCGAAAAAAACCTATTTCACTCATATAAGTCATCTACTGGGCTTTCATGCAGAAGTTGAAAAGCAACTGCCAGAAAATGTACATCTGGCCTACGATGGTTTACAATTAGAACTTTAAGATTATGCGCAGAAATATATTTATGTACTTGTTTTTATTTACCGCTTTATGGGTGGTTTTTCAGTATGTAAATTCAACAAAAGTTTTTGAAGCTCAGGAGTCAAAAATTGCTAAGCTTGAATCACAACTCACCGTTGCCGATTCTTTAAATGCACTTAAAGAAAATGAAGGCGCACGCTATTTTCAATTGAATGGAAACGAGCATGCGTATACTTATTTTGATCGCTTTGGGATCGAAGTTGACGATCTTGAATCTAAAATTGAAAGCGCTATAATAAGTAAGAATACGGCATCTGGGAACGAACTTATCCCTTATGAAAATGCCATTGGTGTTTTTCAGATCAACAAAGTAGAAGTGCTCAATCATAAATGGGTCATCACCGATTTTAGTGATGGCAAACGCTGGGGCGAACTTGTTCTGCTCTACGATGTTTCTAAGGATGGAGAAATCACGTTTGAAACACTTCAAAGTGTTATTTATCCTTAGTGCTTAAGCAGCCAATCTTTTAAATCGTAAAAATTTTGTGGTGCTACACCGTGGCCCACAGGGTATTCGTGAAGTTTTGCTTCAATACCTAAAGGTGTCAAATAGGACTGAATCTTACGAGCAGCTTCAACCGGAATAACTTGATCAACGGTACCATGCGAACTAAAAATAGATAGGTGCTCATACAGGCTTAAATCTGTCTTCGGTTCAATGATAGCTTCATTGATGTATCCGCTCAAAGCGATTACGTTTTTAATTTTTTCAGGATAGGTGAGTGCCACAGCATAACTTAAAATACAGCCTTGACTGAAACCCAATAGCGTGACATTAGAGCCGTCGAGGTCATACGCTGTCACAACTTCATCTATAAACTTTTTAATGAGTTCACGCGCTTCAATCGCTTCCTCGTCATCAGACCATTTACCATTAGAAGCATCCCAGTGTATCGTGTACCACGCATTGCCATAAGGTTGCATAGGCATTGGAGCTTTTGCTGAAATCACAAAATATTCCTCAGGTAACTCCGGAGCAAAAGAAAAAAGGTCTTGCTCATTACTGCCATAACCGTGCAATAGTAACAGCAGCGGAGGCTTATTTTCTGAAGCCTTTTTGGGTTTTTGTATAAGATGTTCTAATGATAGTTGTGCCATATTATTCGATAAAAGTGAACCATTTTTGATACCATTTTCCAAGAATCGGTACCGGTACGATGTTTCCTTGCACAGCGTTTACAAAGCCATATCCCCAAAGAATGAAAATAAAAACGTAGAAACCAATGGAGGCCGGCCAGCTGTTTAAATAGGAGACTAAAAAGCCCAATGCAAAAAAGGTGAGAAAAACACCAAATGCTTGGCGAATATGAAAACGCGCAAATGAATTTTTGGGTTCCATATTCATAAAAATAGCGATGATAGTTCCTAACATAGTTAGATAAGAAACTATGGCTGTGGTTTTACCTTGTTTTACGTCTTCAAGAGTCATTATGATGCTATAAATTGGTTGTTGGCAAAAATGCCATAAACTTTTCCTTTTAATTGAGCTCCTAAGAAAGCAGAGTTCTTAGATTTTGAGCGTATGTTTTCTTTCCCAAAAACCGAAGTTCCTTTTGCTGTAAATAAACTAAGGTTTGCAGGTTGTCCTATTTCTATTTTTGATGTTGTACCTGTAAAACGTTCGCTACCGGCAGTAAGTAATTTGACTGCTCTTTTTTCTGAAACTAAGGTCAATAAAGCACCTAGAGTTGCTTCTTGGGCGATCGTACCAAATTTTGCGTGATCAAACTCAAGCTTTTTCAATTCAATATCAAGCGGATTGTGATCACTTGTAACCATATCTATTGTGCCTTCCTTTATTCCTGCTATTAAGGCCTGTCGATCGGTTTCGGTGCGTAACGGGGGTAAGACTTTGTAACGGGTGTCAAAATCTTCAAGAACTTCTTCGGTATAAAATAGATTAGCAATAGCCACGCTACAGGTTACATCAAGACCTTTGGCTTTTGCCTCTTTAATAAGAGCGACACTTTGAGCAGTTGAAATGGTTGGGATATGTAATTTTCCGCCGGTATATTCTAAAATATAAAGGTCGCGCGCTACTTGGATGTGTTCAGAAAGGGCGGGAATTCCTTTAAGACCGAGTTTAATGGCTGTTTCTCCTTCGTTTGCAACCCCTTTTATGATCAAATCATTTTCTTGTGGAAAAGAAAGTACGAGTCCGTCAAATCCTTGTGCATATTGCAAAGCAATTTTAACAAGATTCGGGTTGTTTATCGAATGTTGGTAATCGCCAAAAGCGACAGCGCCAGCTTGTTGCATGTCATACAATTCTGCCAAGTCTGTACCTTCTGCATTGCGGGTGAGTGCGCCAATAGGATAAAGAGCAACCGCATTTCCTGCGGCTTTGTTTTTTAAAAATGAAACTGCAGCATTGGTATCAGTTACTGGTAACGTATTCGGGTTTACAGCAATTGAAGTAAAACCACTTTTGGCAGCTACTTTGAGTCCGTTAAGTATGGTCTCGCGCTCTTCATATCCCGGTTCGCCAATGCTTACACTGCTATCGAACCAACCGGCAGAAACGATAAGGTTTTCAAACTGAAGTTCTTCTTCTCCGTTTTTAGGTTCAAGACTTGACGCGATTTCGGTAATAATTCCGTTTTCAATCCTGATGTCGACTTGATTTCCGTGGTGTTTGTTACTCTCGTCTAGGAGGGTTGCCTGAGTGATGCGTGCGTTCATTTAAACAGTTTTAGTATGAGCATTTCGGCAAGAAATGCAAGCAGAGCAAAAATAACAAACCATTTGTAAAGTAAATTAAGATTTGTGTCTTGTTCTAGCTTATTAAAAAGATTAGGGATTGTTGTATTTTCTGTAAATACAAGAGCAGCGTTTTCGGTTAATACGCTTTCAGCACGCGCATAATTAAACGCCACAACGGCTAGTGTATCTTGTTTCGATTTTAAAGCATAAAGTCCATCTTCTACGATTCCGTCTTGGGTAGAAATGCTTATTTTTTGACCTTGTCTTTGTTGCAACGGGATTAAGGAGTTTCCGTTTTTTTCCAGTGTTAAAACGGCATCCTGTGGTAGTGAAGTGCTAACCTCAAATGTATTCTTGCTGTTGATCGTATAGTGTGTTTGAGGTAGTTGAAGCGCTTCTAAAGCAATCTTGTCGAATGTAGGCACGATAAGTTGACCATTAATAAAATTGCTGTTTGTTAAGGATAAGCTACTCGTAAATACAAAGAGCTTGTTGCTTTCAGCTAAAAACGGACGCTTATTTTCTAAACTCAAAATCGCATCTGAAGTTTCTAACGGAAAATAGCCTTCTACTTGATGTGTTTGCAAATTGGTAGACCTGCCTGTGAACACGTTTTTATAAAGTGGATGATCAAAATTTATTGTGGTGATGCGTTGCGGAGTTGCCTCTAAATTTTTAAAGCTACTTAAGCCAAAGGTGTTGAGTAGCTTGTTATAGGCGCTAGGATTTATCGAAGTGTTTGGAATTAAAATCAATGTTCCGCCGTCTTGTGTGTGTTGTTGTAATAAATTTATTAACGCCTGCGGAATTGTTTTAAGCTCATTTAAAATGATCAAATTCTGATCAGAAAGCAAGCTATAATCCAGTTGGTTTTCTGCTACTCCAGTATACTGAAATTCTTCACTTTGATACAAACGCTGTAAAAATGCATCACTTGCATTGGAAATAGCTAAAACCTTCAGCGGTTCTGTTTTATTAATACTGAAATAAAAGTTGTTGTCAAATTTTAGATGAGCATCTGTTATACTTAACCTTCCTTCAACAGCTTCATCGGAGTCTATTTGAAAATTGATTACGGCTTGATAACTATCTTCAAACTTAGCAGAACCTTTAGCAATAAGTTTGTTCTTATTAAAAAGAGAAACCGGTAAATCGGTCGTTGTCTTTTGGTTGCTTTTTACAAAAACCTCGAGGTCATAATTGTTGCCTGCACGCTGTAAACTGATACTATCCAACGCGTAATTTTCTAACGAAGTTGGAACCAATTTTACGAGGTGTTGTGCACCGTTGGTACTGTCAGTAATGGCATTCCATTCGGCGTCTTGAAAATCGGAGATCAATAAAAGTTGCTTTGCTGTTTGGGTATTTGAAAAAAGGCTGTTGAGCTTTAAAAGCAAATTTTGTGGCGAACTTGAAGTTGCGGCAAAGTCTAGCTCTAGAAGTTCATTGCGGTCTGCGACGGGATTAAAATCGCGCAGCACATCATCCCAAGTTGCTATGGTATAATTTTCATCTTTAGAAAGGCTGGCCAACACATCTTGTTTTGCTTCGGTAAGTAAATCACCTTTCTTACCGGTAGCCTGCATACTGAACGAATTATCGATAAAGATCAGGGTTTCTCGAGACTGCAGCGCAAGATTAGTTGCAGGAATATAAGGGCCTGCAAAGGCAATGACGAGGCACGCGATCGCGAGTAGGCGCGTAGCGAGAATCAACCATTTTTTTAACGAGCTGCTTTTACGCGTATTTTGAATTACAGTTTCAAGAAAAGCAACGTTTGTAAAAGGCGTTTTTTTAAAGCGTCTTAGCTGAAATAAATGAATTAAAATAGGAATTACCAGAAGGAAAAGGGCGTAAAGAATTTCTGGATTTTTAAACAGCATAAACAACTACGTTTCGGTCTTAACGAAAGTACAAGTTTTCAGAATTATTGAATTGCAATTTTAAGCTTATTTCAATTTATTTTTGCAAATCTGAGGTGTCAACTTCCGGACCGTTAATGAGTGTTGGGATATCGCTTTTTCTGGCGGTGAATTTAAAAGTGCTTCCTTTGCCTTCTTCAGAAGTGACGCTTATGCTTCCACCTAGATTAGCAACCAATTTTTTAACTGTAGAAAGACCTATACCGTTGCCGCGATTTCCATTTTTGTCTTTTGAAGCAGCAATAGAAAAAAGGTCAAAAATTTTATTGATCTTATCTTTTGGAATCCCGATTCCGTTATCGATGATTTCAAAAAGGTAGAACTCTTCATTTTCATCAAAAGTGACCGTAATTACAGGTTCTTCTTTGTCATTATATTTGATGCTGTTGCCTAGTAAATTGATGAAAATTTGATGTAAAGCCAAGCGATTGCACGAGATGACGTGGTTAGCTTCGGGCAGATTGATGACTGTTTTATAATCGTGATTTAGTACATCTTCTATCTCTTCAAGAAGATCGTGTATGTCAAACGATTCTCGCTGATCAATCGTGAGATTGTCACTCTCGTAATGCTGCAAAATGCCGCTGATGTATTCGCTTAAAGAAAAGGAAGAGCTTTTTAAGTAATTAAGGTAGTCTAGGCCTTTTTCGTCTAGAAGCTCTTTATATTTTGCTTTTAAGATATCTGTCGTTGTGATGATATTTGCCAGCGGCATTTTCATATCGTGCGAAACGACTCCGGCAAATTCTTTAAGTAAGCTGTTCTTTTTTAAAAGGTTTTCCTGTAAAGCTTTATTTTCAATATTCTGACGACGCAATTCAAATAGATTGACTACCTGATGTGCGAGCGCGATAAGTGTGCTTATTTGATTTTCATCCAGTTCACGTGGCTCGTGGTCAAAAACACACAAGGTACCTAAAGCATGTCCGCCTTTATCCACCAGAGGAACGCCCGCATAAAAAATCGCTTTGGTGTCACCGGTAACGAGTGGGTTGTTTTTAAAACGCTCATCTTCCCGCGCATCAGGGATGATAAAGATGGGATCGTGTGTTTGAATAGCATGTGTACAAAAAGAGATATCACGAGGCGATTCATTAAAAGGAACTCCGTAATGCGACTTCAGAAAATTACGGTTGTAGTCAAGCATCGTGATCAATGCAATGGGAGTACCACAGATAAAAGATGCAATCTGAGTAATATTATCGTAACTTTTTTCGGGTAGGGTTCCTACTAACTTGTAAGAATCTACAGCCTCTTGCCGTTTTTTTTCGTCTATTTGTATCATCTTTTTCAGAAAGTAAATATAGTAATTTGACCTTATAAATAGTCCTACTTTTTTTGGTACAGATTAAAAATAGAAGCTCAGCAAAAACCTTGATTTGGTACTTTGCTTTAAAATAGATCCTTTTCAAAAGCACTGAGTCCAAATAATGCAAAATCATATTTTACAGGATCTTGTGGGTCTAATTTTCTTAATTGTTTATCCAGTTCGGCCAAAGCGATAGCATCATTCTGCTTGCGTTTTAACAAACCTAATTGTCTTGCTACACGACCAGAATGTACATCTAAAGGGCAGGAGAGTAGGGCAGGTTTTAGTGATGGCCATATTCCAAAGTCAACACCTGCTGCATTAGGTCTTACCATCCATCTTAGGTACATATTGATACGCTTAGCAGCTGATTTTTTCAGCGGGTCGCTCACGTGTTTCTGTGTGCGAGGTAAATGTTCGACTTCAAAAAAGTGCTTTTTAAAATGATGAATTGCGGTTTGCAGTTCATTATTCAAAACAGAGCTATTAAAAACCGCTTCTATGCCTTCATAATGCGTGTAAATATGACGTAAGGCTTTTATAAACGTCATCAGGTCTGTACCATTAAATGTGCGATGTACGAAAGGCAATAAACGTTCGAGATCATTTTCGGTATGATTCATCACAAAATCAAATGGAGCATTTTCAAGTAATGCAACGAGTTGATTACCGTTTTTTATGATGCTCTTGCGGTTACCCCAAGCGATAGTAGCAACCAAAAAGCCTATGATCTCAATATCTTCTTTTTTACTAAATTGATGCGGAATCTGAATAGGATCTGTGCCTATAAACTTTGGACTTTCATAGAGCGCAGCCTTTTCATCTAAAAATTCTTTGAGTTCGCTTTTTTTTAATCTAAGAGATGATTTTGCCATCTACCATGGTGAGTTTACGATCTGCCATTGTTGCTAGATCTTCATTATGCGTTACGATTACAAAGGTTTGATTATAGGTGTCGCGAAGCTTAAAAAATAATTGGTGCAGATTCTCTGCAGACTCACTATCGAGATTTCCTGAAGGCTCATCGGCGAGAATTAATGCAGGTTCATTGATTAGCGAACGCGCGACAGCAACACGTTGTTGTTCACCTCCTGAAAGTGCGCCGGGCTTATGATTTATACGATGACCAAGGCCTAAAAAATCTAAAAGTTCTTTAGCCTTTGCTTCGGCTTCTTCTTTACTTTTTTTAGCAATATACGCCGGGATACATACATTCTCTAATGCTGTAAATTCTGGCAGAAGTTGATGAAACTGAAAAATAAATCCAATATTTAAGTTGCGAAATTTACTCAGCTCTTTTTCGTTAAGGTCTGCGATTTGAGTATCGTTGATGAAAAGATTAGTCGTTTTGTTTTTATCGGCGCGATCTAGTGTTCCTAAAATTTGAAGGAGTGTGGTTTTTCCGGCGCCACTTGCACCCACGACCGAAACTACTTCGCCATCTTTAATTTCAAGATCAACACCTTTCAAGACTTGGACATCTCCATAGGATTTATAAATATTTTCAGCTTTAATCATAATATATGCAATGCAATTAAATGTAAGCTAGCCGGTGTGTTTTCGACTAGTATGCTGCCTTTTACTGTTTAATAATCTCAGATATTTCAGCAACAGGTTTCAAAGATACTACAGTGTAAAAGATTTGCGTCTTCACGTGTGCTATTTGTTTTTTGTTTAATGATTTGTCTAAATGTATTAACAAAAGGTTAAACAGTATCTGAGTTAAGATTCAGATTATAAATTTGCTAAGCTATGAATGAAAAATTAGAAAAAGCCACTTTTGCCAATGGATGCTTCTGGTGTACAGAAGCCGTGTTTCAGCGGTTTAAAGGAGTTTACAATGTGATGAGTGGTTATACCGGTGGGACGATTAAAAATCCACCGTATCGCGAGGTATGTCAAGGAAGAACGGGACACGCAGAAGGAATTCAGTTTGATTTTAACCCTGAAATCATTTCTTATAAGGATTTGCTGCAGGTGTTTTTTACTACACACGATCCTACTACATTAAATCGTCAAGGCAATGATGTGGGAACACAATATCGAAGTGCGATTTTTTACCATACCGAAGAACAGCAAAAACTTGCAGAGCAGTATATCGCTTACTTAGAAGAACAACAGGTTTTTGAGTCTAAAATTGTTACCGAAGTGACACCGGCAAAACCATTTTATAACGCTGAAGAAGAGCATCATTCGTTCTATAATAATCATACTGAGCAAGGGTATTGTCAGTTTATAATAAATCCTAAAGTCAACAAAATAAAGAAGCTATACCAAGATAAATTGCAAGAGGTGTATCTTTAATCAAAACATATATTTATGGCTCCATACAGACAATTTGAAGAGTATAATATCGATGTAAAAGAAGATGTGAAGGATCGCTATAAGGCGATCATAACAGATCTGGGCGAAGATGTAACCCGTGAAGGTATTGTAAAAACACCGGAGCGTGCCGCTAAAGCAATGATGTATTTAACCAGCGGTTATGACATGGATGCAAGTGAGATTCTCAAAGGAGCTATGTTTAAAGAAGATTACAGGGAAATGGTAATCGTTAAAAACATTGAATTATATTCTTTGTGTGAGCACCATTTACTACCATTTTTTGGAAAAGCACATATCGCTTATATACCAGACGGTCATATTGTAGGTTTAAGTAAACTTCCTCGCGTTGTAGATGTATTTTCTAGAAGATTGCAGGTTCAGGAACGTTTGACCCACGATATTTTAGAGTGTATCAATAACACACTCAAACCACAAGGAGTTGCGGTAGTGATTGAAGCTTCTCATATGTGTATGATGATGCGCGGAGTTCAAAAGCAAAATTCAACGACTACAACCTCAGGGTTTAGAGGACAATTTGAACATAATGAAACGCGCAATGAGTTTTTAAAACTCATAGGTTCTGATTTGGCGTAGTTTGGCAGGTTATTTGCTCTATTAAAAGTAAAATTCAAAAAGATGAAAACCTTAAATTATAATTTACTACTAAAAGGGCTGTTTTTTGATGCAGTTGGAATGCTCACCATGGCGACCCCGGTAATTGGGCCTTTTTTAGATTTAGCATGGGCTCCGGTGGCAGCTAAGCAGATGACCAAAATGTATCCTGGAAGAAAAGGCAAATTTGCCTCAATTTTAGTTTTTGTAGAAGAGATTTTACCGTTTACAGATATCATTCCTTCATTTACGTTGATGTGGGCTTATACTTTTCTTATTAGTCCGCAACGTGATTTGAAAATGAAATCAATCCCTATTAGATCAAACAAATAAAAATAGTAGAAGAGGCGCTTAAATTTGAGCGCCTCTTTTATTTAAATGATGCAACTGTAGTGCTAATCCACTCTTGAGCTTCATCTGTTGATTTAAAAATGGCAAATGGTTTTTTGTAGAACCGCTCTTCAATCTCTGCATTTCCGGTGCAAATATTTGAAAAAGAAACAATAGCGAAAGCTTTAAGACTAGGAACAGTATTAAGTTCACTGTATATCAATGGATTTATACTGTATGAATGTTTTCTAACAGAAACATAACCAAAGGGTTTATCGTCAAAATGAACTAAGCACGCTTCGAGAAATAGTTGGCGCTCTTTCTGGTCAAAGTTGACACCTGGGTTTACATAACCCAAGACATGGTTTTCGAAAAATTCGAGTACCCCGATTCCCAAATCTATTTTTCTTAAGACTTTCATTGTATCTAAATTAACAAAAAAAACCACCTAAATAGGTGGTTTTTAATATTTTATATGGAGAATTAATTTAGGATTGAGCTGAATTCTCAGTCTTCTCAATTTTTATAGTCAACTCTTCTTTATCGTCTTCAAGATCCATAAAAATGCGATCACCTTCGGTTATTTTGGAGGAGATAATCTCCTCAGCAAGTGCATCTTCAATATACTTTTGAATGGCACGCTTTAAAGGTCGAGCACCATATTCTTTATCAAAACCTTTATCGCTAATAAAGTCTTTTGCTTTATCACTTAAAGTCAAGTGATATCCTAAAGTTTCTATGCGCTGATAAAGCTTTTTAAGCTCGATATCGATGATTTTATGTATTTCTTTACGATCTAGCGCATTAAATACGATTACATCATCAACACGATTTAAGAATTCTGGAGCAAAAGCCTTTTTGAGCGCTTGTTGGATTACACCTTTAGCATTCTCTTCAGCTTGTTCTTTACGCGCTGCAGTACCAAAACCTACACCTTGACCAAAGTCTTTAAGTTTACGAGCACCTATGTTTGAAGTCATAATAATTACAGTGTTTCTAAAATCGATTTTACGACCTAAAGAATCTGTGATATAACCATCATCAAGTACTTGTAACAACATATTGAATACGTCAGGGTGTGCCTTCTCAATTTCGTCAAGTAGAATTACAGAATATGGTTTTCTACGTACTTTTTCAGTAAGCTGACCACCTTCTTCATAACCTACATATCCCGGAGGTGCACCGATTAAGCGAGATATAGCAAATTTTTCCATATACTCACTCATATCAATTCGCACGAGAGAATCTTCATTGTCAAACAGTTCAGTAGCTAAAATTTTTGCAAGTTGCGTTTTACCTACACCTGTCTGACCTAAGAAAATGAAAGAGCCAATCGGTTTATGCGGGTCTTTCAATCCTGCACGATTCCGTTGAATAGCTTTTGCTACTTTAGCAACTGCTTCGTCTTGACCAATTACTTTTGATTTAATAGACTTAGGCAACTCAGCAAGTTTGTTGCTTTCTGTTTTTGCAATTCGGTTCACCGGAATTCCAGACATCATAGAAACCACATCAGCAACGTTATCTTCGGTCACGGTTTCTTTATGCTGTTTAGAATCTTCTTCCCAATTTTGCTGTGCTACAGCCAGTTCTTTTTCAAGGTTCTTCTCATCATCGCGCAGTTTTGCAGCTTCTTCGTATTTCTGTTTTTTAACTACAGAATTTTTACGCTCACGTACTTCTTCTAATTGGCGTTCTAAATCAAGAATTTTCTTTGGGACGTCAATATTCACAATATGCACTCGAGACCCTGCCTCATCCAGAGCATCAATAGCTTTGTCCGGAAGAAAACGATCTGTCATATATCTATTAGTAAGCGTAACGCAAGCTTTTATCGCTTCGTCGGTATAGGATACATTATGATGATCTTCATATTTATCCTTAATGTTGTTTAGGATTTCTATGGTCTCCTCAATATTCGTAGGCTCAACAATCACCTTTTGAAAACGACGCTCAAGCGCACCATCTTTCTCAATGTATTGTCTATACTCGTCTAGCGTTGTTGCTCCAATGCATTGAATTTCGCCACGTGCCAAAGCAGGTTTAAACATATTGCTCGCATCAAGCGATCCTGTGGCACCACCTGCACCAACAATAGTATGAATTTCATCAATGAATAAAATGATGTCTGAATTTTTCTCTAATTCATTCATCACTGCTTTCATACGCTCTTCAAACTGACCGCGATATTTGGTTCCTGCAACTAAGCTTGCAAGATCCAGCGTCACAACACGCTTGTCAAAAAGAATACGTGATACTTTTCGCTTAACAATTAGCAAAGCAAGACCTTCGGCAATGGCAGATTTACCAACACCCGGCTCACCGATAAGTAGCGGATTGTTTTTCTTACGTCTACTCAAAATTTGAGAAACACGCTCGATTTCTTTTTCTCGTCCCACTACAGGATCTAGTTTATCATCTTCGGCAAGTGCGGTAAGATCGCGCCCGAAGTTGTCTAGAACTGGAGTTTTCGATTTTTTATTTGATTTATTTCCCGGAGCATTAAAAGGATTTTCTTTAGACGAATCTGCAGTATTATCATCTTCGCTAAACGATTCACTTTTTATTGGCTCTATATAATCGTCATCACTAGTCATCATAAGTTTGAATTGATCTTTTACATTGTCATAATCTACTTTGAGTTTATTGAGCAATTTGGTCGTAGGATCGTTCTCATTGCGTAAAACACAAAGTAAAAGATGCGCTGTGTTAATAGAAGAACTTTGAAAAAGTTTTGCTTCTAAAAAAGTTGTTTTTAAAGCACGCTCGGCTTGTCTGGTAAGATGTAGGTTTTTCTTCTCATTGCTGGAAATTCCTGATCCCGGATTTGCCGGACTCAAAATTTCTACCTTGCGCCTTAAATGGCTAAGGTCTACATCTAGCGCCTGAAGAATTTCGATCGCTTTACCGCTTCCGTCACGTAGAAGGCCTAACATTAAATGTTCGGTTCCTATAAAATCGTGGCCCAAACGTAAAGCTTCTTCTTTACTATAGGCAATTACATCTTTAACTCGGGGTGAAAAATTATCATCCATAAACGCTCCTCTCTTTATCTTAGGTTTTTGGTATTAGTAGGTCAAAAACCGTTCCGTTGATTACTTTGTAAGTAAATTGACAAAATTACTTTCAAAGACACAATGGAAGTTAAGCATACTTATTAAAAACCAAAATTAATTTTTGTTAATAAAAACCAGCTTAGCTTATTTGCGCAGCCTCCTAAAACAGACAAGAAAACCGTATATTGCCCCTTACTGTTTAAACCACAATTAAAGATTAAAATATATGGCTGAAGGAGAGAAGTTAATTCCTATCAACATTGAAGATGAAATGAAATCAGCCTACATTGATTATTCAATGTCGGTCATCGTGTCACGTGCGTTGCCAGATGTGCGGGACGGTTTGAAGCCTGTACATAGACGTGTTTTGTTTGGAATGCATGAACTAGGTGTTCGGTCAAACTCTGCACATAAAAAGTCTGCGAGAATTGTAGGAGAGGTACTTGGTAAATATCACCCTCACGGGGATACATCAGTTTACGATACCATGGTGCGTATGGCACAAGAGTGGAGTTTGCGCTATATGCTGGTAGATGGTCAAGGTAACTTTGGTTCTGTAGATGGTGATAGCCCGGCGGCGATGCGATATACAGAGGCGCGTATGCGCAAGATTTCAGAAGAAATGCTTGCCGATATAGATAAAGATACGGTAGATCACACCCTAAATTTTGACGATACTTTAAAAGAACCTACTGTTTTACCTACGCGTATTCCGGGACTTTTAGTAAACGGAGCTTCGGGTATTGCTGTGGGTATGGCAACCAATATGCCACCACACAACCTTACTGAAGTTGTAAACGGGACTATCGCATATATCGAAAACAACGACATCGAAATAGATGAGTTGATGCAGCACATCACAGCTCCAGATTTCCCGACAGGAGGAACGATCTATGGCTATGACGGTGTACGCGAGGCTTTTAAAACCGGAAGAGGTCGTGTTGTACTACGCGCCAAAGCGATCATTGAAGAAGTAAAGGGAAGAGAATGCATCATCGTTAGCGAAATTCCATATCAGGTGAACAAAGCCGATATGATAAAGAAAACCGCAGATCTTGTTAATGAAAAGAAGATCGACGGTATTGCTTCAATACGTGATGAGTCTGACCGTAAAGGTATGCGTATCGTTTATGTTCTTAAACGTGACGCCATCCCTAACATTGTTCTTAATACCTTATTTAAATATACTGCGCTGCAGTCTTCTTTCAGTGTGAATAATATTGCATTGGTGAAAGGAAGACCAGAAATGTTGAATCTAAAAGATATGATTCATCATTTCGTAGATCACCGTCATGAGGTGGTTGTACGCCGTACCGAATATGAGCTTAAAAAAGCTGAAGATCGTGCGCATATTTTAGAAGGTCTTATCATCGCGTCAGATAATATTGACGAGGTGATTGCTTTGATACGTGCAAGTAGTAATGCTGAGGAAGCCCGTCAAAAATTGATCGATCGTTTTGAATTGACTGAAATTCAAGCACGAGCGATTGTTGAAATGCGCTTAAGACAGCTTACCGGTCTCGAGCAAGACAAATTACGTGAAGAGTATGAAGAGCTCTTAAAAACGATTGAAGACTTGAAGGATATTCTAGCGCGTAAAGAGCGTCGTATGGATATCATCAAAGAAGAGCTCGAAGAAATTAGAGCTAAATATGGTGATGAACGTCGTACAGATATTGATATTGCCGGCGGTGATGTTAGTATCACAGACCTGATTCCTGATGAGAAAGTTGTTCTTACTATTTCTCACGCGGGTTACGTGAAGCGAACTTCACTAATGGAATATAAAACCCAGAATAGAGGAGGGGTTGGACAAAAAGGTTCTACTACGCGTAATGAAGATTTCTTAGAACATCTGTTTGTAGGAACAAACCATCAGTATTTGATTTTCTTTACTGAAAAAGGAAAATGTTTCTGGGTACGTGTTTTTGAAATTCCGGAAGGAAGCAAAACTTCAAAAGGACGCGCAATCCAAAACTTGATCAATATCGAGCCAGATGATAAAGTAAAAGCCTTTATCTGTACCAATGACCTAAAAGACGAGGAATACATCAACAGTCATTATGTCATTATGGCGACCAAAAAAGGTCAGGTTAAGAAAACTTCTCTTGAGCAATACTCACGACCACGAACTAACGGAATCAACGCGATTACTATTAAGGAAGGTGATGAATTGCTCGCTGCAAAGTTAACCACCGGAGATAGCCAAGTGATGCTTGCAGTCAAATCTGGTAAAGCGATTCGCTTTGAAGAAGAGAAGACTAGACCTATGGGTAGAAACGCTTCTGGTGTGCGTGGCATAACTCTTGCAGATGATAATGACGAAGTGATCGGCATGGTCGCTGTAAACGATCCTGAGTCTAATGTTCTTGTAGTTTCAGAAAACGGCTATGGTAAGCGTTCTTTAGTTGAAGACTATCGAGTGACTAACCGAGGAGGTAAGGGAGTTAAAACAATTTCTGTTACCGAAAAAACCGGAAATCTTGTAGCAATCAACAATGTTACAGATGAAGATGATCTTATGATCATCAATAAGTCTGGAATCGCAATTAGAATGGAAGTTTCAGAATTGCGAGTTATGGGCCGTGCTACACAAGGTGTGCGACTTATTAATCTTAAGAAGGGAGACACAATTGCTGCTGTAACTAAGGTTAAAAAGGATGAGGATGATATTGAAGGGGATGATACTGAAGATATCGTGACTGATGAAAACGCACCAGAAACACCAAATGTTGAAAAACCTTCTTCTGACGAAGAAGAATAAATAAAGTCGAATATTAATAAAAATCAATAATGAAAACTAAATCTTTATTGCTTGCAGCCCTATCATTTACTGCAGTAACCTTTGCGCAGAAAAGGGAAATCAGATCTGCGGAAAAAACTGTAGATGATGAAAATTATGCTGAAGCACAAACTGAAATCGCCGCTGTTGAAAGTATGATGGGCGAGATGGATGAAAAAGAAAAAGAATATTATTACTTTGTAAAAGGACGTGCATTTCTTGGTGGAGAAAACAACAAGAATGCAGACGAACTTTTAAAAGCGATGGAAGCTTTTAATCAAGTTTTTGAATACAACGAAGGAGATAAATATGGCGAAGAAGCTACGCAATACAAGCAGACTGCTATGAACGCTATTATCTCTTCTGCTGTAGATGATCAAAATGCACAGAAATATGCTCCTGCAGCAGACAAGCTTTATAGATTATATACCTTAACACCAAAGGATACTTCTTATCTTTATTTTGCAGCTTCAAATGCAGTGAATGGTCAAGACTACGATACTGCTCTTGATTACTACGGGCAGCTTAAAGATTTGGGCTACACCGGTATTGAGACTAAATACACTGCTAAGAATAAAGAGAGTGGTGAAGTAGAAAGTTTTCCTTCAAAGCAACAACGTGATCTTTTTGTAAAATCTGGTTCTCACGAAGATCCTAAAGTTGAGGTTACCGAGTCTCGCGCAGGTGAGATTGCAAAAAACATTGCGCTTATCTATATTCAAGAAGGGAAGAATGAGGAAGCTTTAGAAGCGATCAAAGACGCTTTGGCTGCAAATCCTGATGATGATGCATTATTGCGCTCTGCAGCAGATGTATATCTTAAAATGGGAATGACAGACGAGTATGAAGCTGCATTACAAAAGGTAATCGAGAAAGATCCTAATAATCCTGGTTTGTATTTTAACCTTGGTGTAGGTGCTGCTGATGCTGGTAATACTGAGAAAGCGCTTGGTTATTACAAAAAAGCTTTGGAGATCGATCCTGATTATGCCGGAGCAAATCTTAACATCGCTGCATTGATGCTAGGTAAAGACAAAGAGATTATTGAGCAAATGAACTCTTTAGGAAATACTAAGGCAGATAATGATAAGTATGAAGAGCTTAAAGAAGAGCGCTTACAATTATACAAAGATGCTGTTCCTTATTTAGAAAAAGCTACTGCTGGTGAGAATCCAAATATTGAAGCGATAAGAACTTTATATAACATCCATATTCAGTTAGGGAATACTGAAGAAGCTGAAGCTTACAAAGCGAAGCTTGATGCAATGCAAGGTTAATTTTTAGCAAGTTTTAAACTTCTATAAAAGAAAAGTCCGATTCATTTTGAATCGGACTTTTTTTGTTTAATTCTAATTAAGAGACAGAATCTAATTATTCTGTTCGGTCGTATTTTTCCATATAACGTTTCCAAAGCTCAGTTTGATGTGATTCTAAACTGATGCTTCTTCCGTTGATGAATGCGTGCGTAAGGTTGTTTCCTTTCATTTCTAAAGCATTTCCGGTGCTTACAAAGAAGGTTGCATCCTTTCCATTTTCAAGTGTTCCTACCTGATCACTCATTCCTAAGATTTCAGCTGCATTTTTAGTGATCAACTGTAATGCATCTTCAAAACTTAAACCGTGAGCAGTTGTTTGACCTGCGTAAAAAGGCGTGTTACGTGCTTCCCAATACTCTCCGCTGTTCCCTAGAGCAACCTTAACACCGGCTTCAACAAGGGTTACAGCCATTTTAAAAGAGATGTTGTAGTCGTCATCTTCAGCTTCAGGTAAACTATGTACGCGAGCGAGAATTACCGGCACATCAGCTTTGGCTATCTCATCTGCAACTTTATATGCGCGATAAGCTCCTACAAGTACAAGCTTGTCGATATTCATTTCTTCTTTAAACTTAAGAACATCAAGAATTTCCTTTTCAGAATCAACGTGCACATAGAGGTTTTGACTTCCGTCTAAAACACCTTGCATAGCTGCAAAAGGTAAGTTCTTAATAGAAGAATCACCCGCTTCGTATGCCGCAGATTGACTCATGAAATCTTTAATTTCTGTGATGTTAGACGCGTACTCTTTATTTGGGCTGTAACCTGCGTCTTCACCTAACCACCAGCGACCACGTCTAAAACTATTGGGCCAGTTTAAGTGAATTCCATCGCCGCGCTTAATGGCAGCATCTTCCCAATTCCAAGCATCTAGTTGTACCACAGATGACTCTCCTGAGATCGTACCCCCTTGAGGAACCGTTTGTGCGAGCAGCACACCGTTAGGGCGCATACTTTCAACTACTTTTGATTCTGCATTATAAGCGACAATAGCTTCAATATGCGGGTTGTACTCCCCAATTTCATCCTGATCTTCTGTTGCGCGTACCGCTTCAATTTCAATCAAACCTAGCTTGGTGTCTAGCGCGATGAAGCTTGGGTAGACGTGTTGTCCATCAATTTTGATGATCTCTCCTTTAAGAGGTCGCTTTGTTGTAGTCGCATCATAAACACCAACGATCTTTCCGTCAGTAATAAAAATCAGACTGTTTTCAATAACCTCTCCATTTCCAATATGCGCAACACCGCCGGTAAGCGTTATGTCACCTTTTTGAACCGGAGCAGGAGTTTGCTGTGCTTGCAGCGAAAGGACTGCAAAAAATAGTAGTATATATAATTTTTTAAATGTCTTCATTCTAGTATAGTGTTTCTAAAGTGTCACAATCTAAACGCTGTTTTTCGTTCTTCTTAGCAGGCTGCGTTTTAAGACCTTTATTTTTGGCGCCAAGCATCATTGTAGAAAGCTTATTCTTTTTAGCTTCAACCTTTTCTTTCAGTTCTTTATCGGTTTCAATATCGAAATAAACAACACCTTCAACCATTGTTTTTTCGGCAACTGCGCTTACAGACATCGGGTAGGTTGACCAAAGCACTAAATCTGCATCTTTTCCTTCTTTGATACTACCGGTACGGTCATCAATATGAAGCATTTTTGCAGGGTTAAGTGTGACAAACTTCCAGGCTTCTTCTTCTGGTACGCCACCATATTTCATAGTCTTAGCAGCTTCCTGATTCAATCTACGGCTCATTTCGGCATCATCACTGTTGATACCGGTAAGTACACCTTGGCTCCACATAATAGCCGCATTGTACGGTATAGCATCGTTAACTTCATACTTGTACGCCCACCAGTCGCTAAATGTTGAACCTGCAACACCGTGTTCTTGCATCTTATCAGCTACTTTATAACCTTCAAGAATATGTGTGAATGTGTTAATTCTAAAGTCGAAACTTTCAGCTACTTTCATAAGCATATTGATTTCACTTTGAACATAAGAATGCGAAGTGATAAAGCGATCTGCGTTTAAGATTTCGACAAGCGTTTCCATCTCGTAATCTGTACGATACGGCTCGCCGCTATTTTTCTTAGCCTCATATTCTTTAGCACGCTGAAAATAATCTGTGAACATTTGCTGAACCCCCATACGCGTCTGTGGGAATCTGCTGTAGCTGCCCCAGTTTGATTGCTTCACGTTTTCACCCAAGGCAAATTTGATAAACTTGGCATCATCAAGAACCATCTCATCGATGCTAGAACCCCATTTAAGTTTCATCACAGCTGATTGACCTCCAATTGGATTTGCTGAACCGTGTAAGAGTTGAATGGTTGTAACTCCGCCTGCAAGATCTCTATAAATGTCTATATCGTCTGGGTTAACCGCATCTCTCATACGAACCTCTGCAGATGAGTTTTGACCAGACTCATTAATAGAAAATGCAGCAATATGAGAATGCTCATCAATAATACCACTAGTTAAATGCTTACCAGTCGCATCAACAACTTTCGCACCACCGGCGCTTAGTCCCTTACCTACTTTGGCAATTTTACCATTTTTTACAAGTACATCAGTTTCTTCTAAAATACCTGCTTCTTCATTAGTCCAAACCGTAGCGTTTTTAAACAGAATTGTTTCAGCCTCTGGTTTTTCTTCATAGCCATAAGCCACGTTAGGATAGGTAAGCGGCATCACTTCTGGAGCTACTTCTTCTTTATCATCGTCTTCTTTTTCTTCCTCTTCCGTTTCGGTTGAAGGTTTTTTCGAAATATTAAAAGATGTCTCAGAACCATCAGGTAAGATTGCTTTACCGTTCCAAGGCGTATTTGGACTTACTTGTGCAATGACACGTGTATACTCTTTTTTATCGGCGTCACCTGTAAAAGTAACATTCAACCAACCATCATTGTAAGCTACTTTAGAACCGAGTTTTGTCTCACCATCCTTCACAGTAACCGAAGGTCTTTCTGTAGATTTTGAGATGGTCATATCATAAGATTTACCACCGGTATTTAAGGTATAGCTTCCATCAATGTCGATTATCGAAGCATCTTTAATTACATTCTGAGAACCCTGAACCCAATTTTCGTAAAGAATTGTTTCATCTTCAAAAAGTTCTCCCGAAGTGATTAAAAAGTTTGCCCAGGCATCAGTTGAAAGTGTTCCCAACTCTTCTGACTTTCCTAATAATTGAGCAGGAATAGTAGTCAACGCAGCTAGAGCGGTTTCTTTATCAAGACCATACTTAAACGCTTTTTTCAACATAGAAGAAAGCATTCCCGGAGACTTCAAACCATTAGAAGTAATGGCAAAGGTTAGTCCTGCCTCGTCTAATTTTGCCGGGTTGGTAGGCGCTTGATTCCATTCAAGCATTTGGCTTAAGCTTACAAAATCTGCTTGATACGGATCTTCAACATCATAAGCGTCTTGAAAATTAATAGGAATAATGTACGAAGCGCCTGTAGCTTTAACCTCGCCAATACGCTTATACTCATCACCTCCACCTACAATGATAAAAGGTACTCCGGTTTCTTTAGATAAACTCGCGATGCGCAAATCATCATAAAGACCTTCACCAAAAAAGATTTGTGGAAGATCCATATTTGCATTTAGCGCCTCTAGTGAAAGATCTCTAGTGTCAACATTGCCACCAGCATACCATTCTGCATCTTCAAAAACCTGACGGATAAGAGCAGTGGAACCCATTACAGAAGATGGATACGATTGCTGCGAAAGGTTACTCTTATTAAAAGAAAAGAATTGTGCAGATCGAGTATCAAGAAGACGCTCTGCTGTATTTCCTTCAGAATTTAGAGCGACGAGAATTCCGTTTCCTCGTGCAAGACCATCTGCCATATGCGTACTTACCGCACCAAAACCGGCTTCAACCAAATCTTTTGCAGCTTTATTATCATACTTGAACGCATCAAGAGCATTGGTTTCTGCTCGTATATGATCGTTCCAATAATAGCCTTCACGTGTTGCTTCATATTGCGGACTGCGACCACCAAAGGAGCGTTCTGGTGTTTTAACACCAAAAGTAGAATAGGCTTCTACAAAAGAAGGATAAACGTGTTTCCCTTCCAGATCAATTACCACAGCATTTTTTGGGCTGTCTACAGATTTTCCTACAGATACAATCTTACCGTCTTTGATAAGCAAACTTCCGTTTGAAATCGTTTTACCTGGAGAAGGATGCAAGGTTGCATTTTTGAATAGGGTGTAGTTTGTGTTGATAGATTTTACTCCATCGTTTACCGGATAATATTCCTGCGCTGAAACCATACAGAACATGAATAATAACCATCCGGTGAAGAATAGTTTTTTGTTCATAATTTAACTTAATTTAAGAATGCTCTCTAAATTAAAGGTAAATACGCGGCTTTAAGATATTTTAAGAGTAATTAAGATATTTTTAACGCTTAAACGTGAAGAGGACGCTTCTTAAAATAATTCACCAAAAGAGCCACTACATAATTATAACTCTGCATTCCAGCAGGTTGATTATTTGCTTTTAGATAGCCACCGTAAAATTTGGCTAACAAAGGCTCTAATGGATTTTGATACGTCATCCAGAAGTCTCGCGACTGCCTGTAATTTGCGATAATTCCCGGTTTTATTTTAGAAGAAAGCAGTTCGCCTGCAGCAGGATTTCGTTGATAGACATCACTGAGACAATAGCGCAAAGCAAATATATAGCCAGAATATTTGAAGTAAGGATCAGGATTATTTGTGGTTGCCATAACCGCAATAAAATTGGCTTCGTTTTCTTTTGCAAAACCCAATTGATGTGCTTCTTCGTGGCAGCTTACTAAAGGCCAGCGATGTGCCGGTAGCAAGCCATTTATTTGACCTTCTTGAGTTATCGGGTTAAGATAACCTCCAAATCCCATATAACTTAATGGATAACGGTAAAGCGAATTTTTAATGCTTTTGGGATGGTAGTCTAGTTTTGGGAAATTATCTTCTACAATTGCATAACCTTCAGGGGTTTTGTCAAAAATGTCTTGTAAATCTTGCTGAAAGACTACAGGCAACGTATCGTTTGGCTGAAGCCTTTCGTGCAGCATATTGGCTTTTTTAATAAGTCGTTGGGTAAGACTTATTACCTCTTCTGTGGTGTATTGATTTTCAATACCAAGCGCTTGATGCAGTGGTAACCTATAGTAATTTAAACCCCATAAAACGTGAAAGGCTAAATAGATGATGTTGGCAAATAAAATACCTTGAGTTAAAAACGGAATAAAGGTTTTGAATTTATTTCTGAAGAGTTTAAAAAGAGCGACCAGTAAATAAATAATCACCGCCGTATACATCAAATCTCCGAAAGAAAAAGGAATCCATCCAAATACATACCTAAATAATCTAGAAGTGTACTCGTAGATTCCATTGCTGTAATACCGCTCGATAAACTCCGGATGTGTAGCAAGTAATTTGAGGCCAATGATCTGAAGCACTAAAACACCAGAATAAATAAGAAGCTTTTTAATTTTCATCAGTATTTAATAGGCTTGAGATTCTGCTACTACTTCTTCGTTAGTTATGCTTAAATGCTGTGGTAGTTTATTGTCTTTAGGTAAAACGGCTAGATATCGATCAAAATTTGAGGTATACACCAATTTGAAATTCGGTTTGATCTTGATGTCCAGTTTAGTAATGATTTCGTTGATGAATTCTTGATGATGAATCAAGTCATTACTTCCCAAGTGAAAAATCCCAAAACGGTTTCGGTTGATGATAAAATGAATTTGCTGCGCCAGTTTACGATCAGTAGTCGTATTCATAATCAAATGCGGAAATACTTCAACTTGCTCTTGCAGTAAAATAGCATTCTTTATGGCGCGTACTCGAGGGGAGTTCATCCCAAAAACCATCGGTAACCTAATGATCGCATATTGCTCTTCCGGCAGGTAATTGAGAAAGAAATTCTCACAGCGTATTTTAAGCTTTCCGTATTTACTTTCTGATAATGTTTTATCATACTCGTAGCTGGGGTAGTTTACAAAAGCATCAAAAACATTAGCCGAAGAAAGATAGATCACATAAATACCGGTGCGTTGCGCATAATCGCAAAGATCTTCGTGCGCTTCTACTTGTCCTTCAAAATCACCACGTAAAGCCGAAATCACGACTGTTGGCCGCACTTGATTCAATACTTCGTAAATGCTGTCTCGAGAAACATCAAAATGAATAAAATGTTGATTGTCTGAGTAGATTCGGCCTGTATGGTATGTGCCATAGGTGTCATAGTACCTGTGTAATTCTTTATACAAGGCACCACCCAGGAAGCCGCTGGCTCCCAAAATCAATATTTTGTGTGTATTTTGAATGAGCGTTCACGTTTTAATTATGGTCGCTGCGTGTGCCACAGCGACCTAATTAGTGTTTTATGCTTTATAAAAAGGTAGTTTTACAACTTTAGCCGGGATGCTTTTATTGCGCACTTTGATAAAAATTTCGGTATCTGGTTTAGCTAGATCAGTTTTGACATAGCCCAGACCAATTCCTTTAGATAGGGAAGGAGACATCGTTCCCGAAGTCACCACGCCAATTACATTATCATCTGCATCTACGATCTCATAGTCCTTACGAGGAATACCGCGCGTTGTAAGTTCAAATCCTACTAACTTACGCTCGGGACCGTTTTCTTTTTGAGCTTTTAATGCTTCAGCATTGACAAAATCTTTAGTGAATTTTGTGATCCATCCCAAACCAGCTTCAATGGGCGAAGTGGTATCGTCAATGTCGTTTCCATAAAGGCAATAGCCCATTTCCAGACGCAAAGTATCACGAGCAGCAAGACCAATTGGCTTAATTCCAAAATCTTTTCCGGCTTCAAAAACCTTAGCCCATAGTTGCTCTGCGTGATCGTTGTGGCAATAAATCTCAAATCCACCACTGCCGGTATATCCTGTTGCGCTGATAATCACGTGATCGATACCTGCAAACGGAGCTACTTCAAAATTATAGAATTTAATCGCAGAAAGATCGGTCTTGGTAAGCGACTGCATGGCTTCAATTGCTTTTGGGCCTTGAATTGCTAAGAGCGAAAAATCATCAGAAATGTTCTTCAGCTCAACGCCAAATTCGTTATGACTACTAATCCATTCCCAATCTT
This sequence comes from Leeuwenhoekiella sp. CH_XMU1409-2, assembly GCF_037029365.1. Classification (NCBI taxonomy): domain Bacteria; kingdom Pseudomonadati; phylum Bacteroidota; class Flavobacteriia; order Flavobacteriales; family Flavobacteriaceae; genus Leeuwenhoekiella; species Leeuwenhoekiella sp. CH_XMU1409-2. The sequence continues at coordinate 197,565 of NZ_JAYMEI010000005.1, forward strand.
TTTCAATATTTGAAGCGTTTACCACAAGCAAATATTCGTTTTCCCGAATGCGATAAACAATTAGATCATCTACGATCCCGCCTTCGTTATTCGGTAAGCAATTGTACTGCGCACCGCCAACTTTAAGTTTTGATATATCGTTACTACATACTTTTTGAAGCAGATCAAGCGCCTGCTCGCCAATGGCAAGAAATTCACCCATATGTGAAACATCAAAAACGCCAACGCCGTTGCGTACGGTTTCGTGCTCGGCATTTACGCCTTCGTAAGAAACCGGCATATTATATCCCGCAAATGGAACCATTTTAGCTCCTAAGCTTTCATGTATTTTGGTAAGTGCAGTAGATTTCATCTGTAAATTTTAAGAGCACAAATGTATCAAAACTACACTGAAAAGCGCAGCACCTAGCTTAACAAAAACGACTTAAATTCGTCGTAATTTTTAATAGCGATCGCGTGTTTTTCTTTGTCCATTACTGCTTTGATCTGCTCAGGAATTTCAATTTCTGCATCAATCACCGGATTTACAACAGGTAAAAACTTAACCGGATGTGCCGTTTCTAAGAAAATACCGTAAGCATCAGGATGGTCTTTCAGGTAATGTTTCAAGCCTAAATAGCCAACTGCGCCGTGCGGATCTGCGATATAACCGGTCTCTGCATAAATTTTTTGCATTGCTGCTTTGGTTTCCTCGTCAGAGTATGAAAAAGAGGACAATTTCTGCGAAAGGGCTTCCAGATCGTTGTTGAATAATTTCTGAATTCTAATAAAGTTTGAAGGATCACCCACATCCATCGCATTACTAATCGTCGCAACTGAAGGTTTTGGTTTGTATTCTCCTGTTTTTAAATATTCAGGAACGATGTCATTACTGTTTACCGAAGCTACAAAGTGCTTTACAGGCATTCCTAATTTATGCGCGACCATTCCCGCACAAATATTTCCGAAGTTTCCGCTAGGAACAGAAAAAACCAATTCTTTACCTTTTGATTTTGCTTGTTTGTATGCAAAAAGGAAATAGAATAGTTGCGGCAACCAGCGCGCAATATTAATAGAGTTGGCTGAAGTTAATTTACGTTGCGAAGTAATTTCTTCATCAAGAAATGCTGTTTTCACCATGGCTTGGCAATCATCAAAAACACCATCAACTTCCAGTGCGGTAATATTGGCGCCCAAAGTAGTTAATTGTTTTTCTTGAATATCACTCACTTTGCCGGTTGGATACAGAATCACAACATCAACACCTTCCACATTTAAAAAGCCACGAGCAACAGCACCGCCGGTATCGCCACTGGTAGCTACCAAAACCGTTACCGGCTCTTGTGTTTCTTTTTGTGCCGAAAAATAACCCAGGCAGCGTGCCATAAATCGAGCACCTACATCTTTAAACGCCATTGTAGGGCCGTGAAAAAGTTCTAGCGTTCCTATATTTTCTTCAACTTCTACAACAGGGAAATCGAAAGAAAGCACATCTGCGATAATATCTTTTAAGGCGGTATCAGGAATGACCCCATCAACAAATTGACGGATTGCAGTGAATGCGATTTCGTTATTTGACAGGTTTTCTATGTTGTCAAAAAACGACTGTGGAAGCGGTGTGATCGACTCGGGAAAATACAATCCTTTGTCGGGTGCAATTCCGCGTACAACAGCTTCTTCTAAACCTACCTCTGGCGCTTTACCATTTAAACTATAAAAGTTCATTTTCTTATAAATATTGAATGTGTATTCGTACGACATTCTTTTAAATCAACTAGGAAACTTTCCGAATCGCACGAATTAAACTGTTTAATTTTTTTCTAAAATTCTGTTTCCGTGTTTTGAGACCGGAGAAACATAGCTGTCGCTAAGCATATTCTTTTCTTTTAACGCTTTTTTCAATGCAAATTCAACTGCACCAGCATTTTGCAGACCTTTACTTAGCGTAAACATCGAAGGTCCAGAGCCGCTAATTCCAAAAGATAAACCTCCATTTTTAAGAGCCGTGTCTCTGTAATAATCAAAATCAGGGATCAAGTTTTTACGATAAGGTTCTACCAAAACATCTTGCGTACTCGTAGCGATCAAATCGTAATCTTTGGTGTATAGTCCGGCGATTAATCCTGCCAGATTTCCCGTCTGTTTGATCGCATTTTTAAGCGAAACTTCTTTAGGTAAAATCTCCCGAGCTTCTTTGGTTTTAATAGTTATATGCGGATGAATAATGGTCACATACAATTCTTCAGGAACCGGTACGGAAACAATCTTTAAAGGTTCGTAACCGGTAATTAATGTAAACCCACCATAAAGGCAAGGCGCAACATTATCAGCATGTTCATTGCCGCTGGCAACCGCTTCCCCTTTCATACCAAATTCGGTAAGTTCAAGATTTGATAACGGCTCCTCTAGAAATTGATTGATTCCAAAAACAATTCCTGAAGCACTTGCCGCGCTACTGCCCACACCGCTGCCCAGTCTTATTTTTTTATGAATTTCTACTTCAAAACCATAATCAAGATCTAAAGCTTCAACCATAGCCAAGCCGGCAACGCCCACCACATTTTCTTTCGCTTCGTACGGTAAATCGGCGCCGGTGATCTCGGTGATTTTGATTCCTTTTTCAGGAACTTTACGAATTACCATTTCATCACCCAAACCATCAAGAGCAAAACCTAAAACATCAAAACCGCAGTTTACGTTAGCAACGGTTGCCGGTGAAAAGACACGTATTTCTTTCATTTTTTCGGCTTAAAAAGTGGCTGTTCTTATGATGTCTGCAAACAATCCTGAAGCGGTAACATCACCACCTGCGCCTGCACCTTTGATCTGCATAGGTTGCGTAGGGTAGCGGTCTGTGAAGAACAGCACGATGTTATCTGAACCTTCAAGATTGTAGAACGGATGACCTTCAGGAATTTCTTGAAGTCCTACGCTTGCCTTGCCGTTATCGAGTTGAGCTACATACTTCAAACGACAGTTTTTAGCTTCGGCTTGAGCGACGAGCTTTTCAAAATGTTCGGCATCTTCTTTAAGTGTTTCAAAGAAGTGCGGAACGTCAGAACTATTCAAGTTGTTTTCCGTTAAGAAAGGTTCGTTCTCAATATCTTCTAAGTTGATTTTGAGTCCGCTTTCACGTGCCAGGATTAAAATCTTACGGGCAACATCTACACCGCTCAAATCAATTCTTGGATCAGGCTCAGTAAAACCTTCAGCTTTTGCTGCTTGTACCACATCGTGGAAACTATCTCCGGATTTGAAATTATTGAATACAAAATTCAAACTTCCGGATAAAACCGCCTGAATGCGATTTACACGATCGCCTGAAGCAATAAGGTTGTTTAAGGTGTCAATTATAGGCAGTCCTGCTCCTACATTGGTTTCAAACAATAAGGGTGCATTATAAGCTTTACTTAAGCGCTTCAGTTCGCTATAATTTTTGAAATCAGAAGCTGCAGCGATCTTGTTACAAGCCACAACGGCAACACTTTGTTTTAAATATTTACCGTACATATCGGCAACATCAGCATTAGCGGTAATATCTACAAAGATGCTGTTACGTTGATTGAGCTCTACTACGTGATCTAGAAAACCATCCAATGTCGCAGGTTCTCCTGCATCTAAGAGTGTACTCCAGTTTTGTAAATCGATCCCGTTTTCATCAACAAGCATTTTGCGAGAATTACTCAATCCCAGCACACGCATATTGATGTTGAGCTGTTTCTTAAGATACTCTTGCTGTTGCTGAATTTGGTTCAGTAGTTTTTCACCTACATTTCCAACTCCTGTAATGAATAAGTTCAATTGCTTGCGTTGTGCTTCAAAGAAACGCTCGTGAAGACTGTTTAAGGCCTTTTTAACGTCTTTTTGAGCGATCACTGCAGAAATATTCTTCTCACTCGCTCCTTGAGCAATAGCGCGAATGTTTACGTTGTTTTTACCAAGCGTACTGAACATTTTACCGCTTATTCCCTGATGGCTTTTCATTTGATCGCCTACAAGCGCAATGATGCTCAAACCGATCTCGATCGTTAACGGATCGATTTTGTTCAGTGAAATTTCATATTCAAACTCTTCGTCAATGGCATTTTTAGCTTTTCCTGCATCTTCTTCCATCACACCTAAGCAAATGCTGTGTTCGCTAGAAGCCTGCGTGATCAAAATGATGTTGATTCCCTGGTTGCTTAAGGTTTCAAACAAACGCTTACTGATGCCCGGAATTCCAACCATACCGCCGCCTTCAAGAGTAAGTAGCGCCACATTATTGATGTTGCTCAAGCCTTTGATAGGATTATCGCTAAGACCTTCTTGATTATGAATAAGTGTTCCCGGGTCTTCAGGTTGCAAGGTGTTTTTAATGCGTATCGGAATGTTTTTACTCATTACCGGAACGATCGTAGGCGGATATAGAACTTTAGCTCCAAAATGTGAAAGCTCCATTGCTTCGTGATACGAAATGCTGTCAATAGGTTTTGCCTGCTTCACCATTTTTGGGTTAGCCGTGTACATACCGCTCACATCGGTATAGATCTCAACTTGATCTACATCAAGTGCAGCAGCAACAATAGCTGCTGTAAAGTCAGAACCGCCGCGACCTAAAGTAGTGGTTTCGCCTTGCGCTGTACTTGCGATAAAACCAGGCAATACGGTAATCTTTTGTTTTGCTTTGGTGAAATAATATTCCACCTGACTGTTGGTTACTTTATAATTTACTCCGGCTTTGGTGTGTTTATCATTTGTAGTAATCAGATCTCGACTGTCCTTACGCACGGCATCCAGACCTTGAGCATACATTGCCCGAGCAATGATCGAAGAAGATAAAATTTCGCCGTAGGCTAATAATTTATCTACTGTTTTAGGAGAAAGTTCATTTATGAGGTAAATGCCTTGTAAAAGCGATTCAAGATTGCCTAAAAGATTTTTTATCTCGTCTAAAGCTTCTTTGCTGTCGGGAATTAATGTTCGGGTGAACTCGATGTGTTTTGCTTCAATATCTTTAAAAGCAGTATTGTAATCTTCTTTATTGCTGGCATCTGTTCCTGCTTGCATCAATAAATCTGTGATGCCTCCTAATGCCGAAACGACAACGGCTATCTTTTGATCTTGAGCACCGTTCTTAACGATGTTGATGACTTGGTTTATGTTTGCGACGCTTCCTACTGAAGTACCGCCAAATTTTAAAACACGCATGGCTTTAGTGTTTGAAATGAGTTTTTATAAAAATAAGTTGATTTTCGTGTAAACACGAGAAGTACCGGAAGTTATATGTTAATAGAATACCCCAAAGGGGTAATAATAATGAAAGCGATCGCAATACCTGTGGTAGCGATTGTAGGGATAAGAATGTTGTTAATTGCTTTCATGTGTTATTAACTGTTGCAGTCAAAAGTATTATTTTTACGCATAAGCACAAGCTGAAACTTTGATTTTTGAGGATTTTTCAAGGAATACTTTTTTAACAGAGAAATCACTAATTAAATAGAAATCAAAGGCTTTTCCTTACGGATATTCTAAACCTGAATTAATTCCCAATGAAAATATTAAGTAAAGACCAAGTTTATCAAGCCGATAAAGCGACCGAGAACGCAGAAAATATTCCTTCTTACAATTTAATGGAACGTGCAGGAGGTTATGCATTTCAATATATGCACCAGCGGTTACAAGGGCAGCCTGTACCGGTTAAAATCTTCTGTGGAATAGGGAATAACGGTGGAGATGGTCTGGTGATCGCAAGATATTTTGTTGAGCATCAATATCCTGTTGATGTGTATGTGGTGAATTATAGCGATAACCGAAGCAAAGATTTTCTTCTGGCCTTAGACGAACTTAAAAAAGTGACGCGCAAATGGCCTCAGGTTTTAAAATCTGAAGAAGATCTCCCAGAATTAAGCCGGGAGGATTTGATTGTCGATTGCATTTTTGGGATCGGGATCAACAGGCCTGCGCCAGACTGGGTACAAACTCTTTTTGTAGCCATTAATAAAAGTGGTGCATATACTGTTTCTATTGATGTGCCCTCTGGGATGGGTATAGATCTGACTATTAAAGATTCGGCGGTGGTGACGCCTACGATCGTACTTACTTTTCAAACCCCGAAACTGGCGTTCTTTCTTCCGGAAAGTGGAAAGTATATCAATAATTGGACAGTCCTAGATATCGGACTAGATCGTGATTTTTTGAATTCGGTTGAGACACAGGCACAGCTTATCGATAAGGCTGAAGCACAACAAATGTATAAGCCAAGAACTAAATTCAGTCACAAAGGGACTTATGGTCACGCCTTGATGATTGCGGGAAGTTATGGTAAAATGGGAGCCGCAATTTTAAGTTGTAAAGGCGCTTTGAGCTCCGGTGCCGGATTGGTTACAGCCTATACCACTCAGCAAGGTGTGCCTATTTTACAATCGAGTATTCCTGAGACCATGGTATTGACTGATCGATATAACGGAAAATTTATTGAGGAAATTCAGTTTGATCTCGAACCTACAGTTATTGGGATTGGTCCTGGATTAGGAACTCAAAAAGTAACCCAGAAAGCTTTTGAACAATTTCTAAAGGCTAATAAAACCCCGCTAGTAATTGATGCCGATGCACTCAATATACTTTCTCAGAATGAACAGTTTTTAGATTTCTTACCGAAATATTCAGTGTTAACGCCGCATCCTAAAGAGTTAGAACGACTGATTGGTGCCTGGGAAGATGATTTTGATAAATTAAAAAAAACCGAAGCATTCAGTAAAAAGTACACGTGTGTTTTAGTGCTCAAAGATGCGCATACCATTACGGTTTTTGACGGCAAATATTATGTGAATAATACCGGTAATCCCGGACTTGCAACGGGTGGGAGTGGAGATGTTTTAATGGGGATAATCACCGGATTGATAGCGCAAAATTATGATCCGCTCACGGCTGCTATTTTTGGAGTTTATTTACACGGGAAGGCTGCAGATATTTCGATTAACCATACTGCTTATGAAGGTTTAACGGCGAGTATGATCACCGAATTTCTAGGTCAGGCTTATCTTGATCTATTTGCCAAGCCGGAAAAGGAGCAATAAGCTATTTTTTAAACAGAAAACCTAAACCGAACCTTGACAGCATTTTCTTCTCAAACTGATAAAAGAATGCATACTGGCCAAAGATCCAGGCGATGATAAGCAGCAAGACTTGATAGATCGGGAATATGATCAGAATGCGTAATGGCCAATAGATCCATCCAGAAATAGTCTCGCTTCCTAAGCCTATTGCTTGCATTACGGGGCTTGAAATCCTGCCGGCAGTAGAACCGGTAATCGCAAAGACGATAAACACCGCGATGAATTCCCAGCGGTTTTCTAAAAGCCATCTGTTTTTAAGCTTTTTGAAGCAGAATAAACTCAATTGGATTATTGCATAGGTTAGTACTAAGCTGAGAACCGTCAAGTAGATTTTTTGAGTGATCCCGGGATCTAAAAAGAAATCAAGCCTACGGGCGATGAGGAAGCCACAGCCTAAAGAAAGTAAAATTCCCAGAGCAGGAAATATAAGTTGCCAGTTTTGGGTGATTTCCCAGTTTGCTTTGAATTTTTTCACGCGCCAAATATACTATTTAGAATTAAGATAAATAAACTAATTCTAGATGCGTGTAGGAACACTAAAACGTTGCTTGTACTTTCGGGTGAAATACACAAAGTAATAGTAAAGTTTGTAGTTTACTTCATAACCATAATCTACAGAACTGTTGTAGTCGATTTGTTGTGGATACAGGTTAGGATCAAATCGGAAAGGCTGCAATACACGTTGATTATATTCTGGTACAATGAATCGATTCTTGTTCTCAAGATAATTTTGAGAGTAATATCCTTCTGGCCGAGCGATAGAATTTAAAAAAGCATTGTAGCCGGGTTCTATGATGATGATCTCATATTCAAGACTGTCATTAGCAATGCGCACGGTATCATTAGCAGTTGCCTCAGGATTAGCATCTGTAAAGGGTTTATTATTTTGTGTTGAAGCGCAACCGTAAACTAGAACAAGTGCCAAAACGACGTAGAATAAATTTTTCATAAGATCTTTTCTTTTAAAGCTACAAAACTCAAGCCATATAAATTGATCAAATTTTTAGGGTTTAAAATCAACAAGCCGCTTGATGCAAGCGGCTTGTTAGTTTGCTACGGGATAATGTGCTTATTTTCCGAAAAGACCACCCAGCATTCCGCCGAGTCCTCCACCTTGTTTTTTGTTTGATCCTAAAACCATATCAGCAACATCGTCAAGAACGCTTCCGTCACCGTCTGAATCGATCAGAGATTCTATCAAACTTTGGTTTTCTTTTGGTTGGCCTCCAAGCATGCTTCCCAGAATTCCGGTAAGACCATCTTGATCTTGAATGTTGTTTTCTTTGGTTTGTTTCCCAATAATTCCAAGTAAAATAGGCGCAGCGATCTTTAGAATTTGTGCAATGGTTCCTGCATCTAAACCTGTCTTAGCGCTCAGTGTATTTTCAACAACGGGTTGTTTTCCGCCAAGTACATGACTTAAAATACCTGCGCCATCTTGTATTACATTTTGATCTACGCTACCGCCGCCTAAAATACTACCTATATTGTCAAGAATACTTCCGTCGTGCTTTCCACTTAAGGCATTCATAAGTCCGGAAGCACCATCTTGAGAGGAAGCATTTTTTTTCATTGCACCTAAAAGTAGTGGCATTGCCATACTCAATACATCTGCGGTTTTGCTTTCTGAAGCTCCTGTTTGTGCGCTAGCGCCACTAATTAATTGTTTTCCTAGGTCACTATTTAATAAATCTAATAAGCCTGCCATGATTTTTTGGTTTTTGTTATGATATAAAGTTAAGCACAGTTGTATTATTCTCTGCTTATTGCACATAAAAAAAGCCGAATAAAATTCGGCTTTTTGTTTTTGGGGAGTTGAAAATTAACCTTTTAAGATCGAAGCGATTTGATCTGCAAGTTCAACACCTATACGATCCTGAGCTTCATTAGTCGCTGCACCAATGTGCGGAGATAATGAAATTTTAGGATGCATTAAAATTTTGATTTCCGGCTTTGGTTCGCTTTCAAAAACATCAAGAGCAGCAAAAGCAAGTTTACCGGCATCTAGTGCTTCAATAAGTGCAAGCTCATCAACTACTCCGCCACGCGCTGCATTAACAAGAGCAGCACCGTCTTTCATTTTTTCAATTTCGGCTTTACCAATAACATATTCTTTTTGAGCAGGAACGTGTAATGTGATAAAGTCGGCTTCTGCAAGAACTTCTTCTTTCGGTTTGCTTTCGAATTTGAAAGAAACTTCCTGACCGTCAAAAAAGTCAACTTTTACTTCGGCTTTTTCCATGTAAGGATCAGAATAGATCACTTTCATTCCGGCACCCAAGGCCACTTTTGCAGTAGCCTGACCGATACGGCCAAAACCAATAACTCCTAAAGTTTTTCCGCGAAGCTCAACACCTTTTGCGTATGCTTTTTTAAGTGCGCCGAATTTTTCTTCACCTTCTAAAGGCATATTGCGGTTAGCATCGTACAAGAAACGAACGCCACCGTAAAGATGTGCAAACACAAGCTCTGCAACAGATGCAGAAGATGCAGCCGGTGTATTGATCACGCTCAGGCCTTTATCCTTGGCATATTGTACGTCAATATTATCCATACCTACACCGCCACGTCCTATAAGTTTAAGGTCTGGACACGCATCGATAAGATCTTGGCGAACTTTTGTAGCGCTACGTACTAGAAGCGCGTCTACGTTGTTTTCATTAATATAATTTACGAGCTGCTCTTGAGCAACTTTGGTAGTAATAACTTCAAAACCGGCAGCTTCAAGAGCGTCTACTCCAGTTTGAGAAATACCATCATTTGCTAAAACTTTCATGTTTTAATTTTTGATTTATTGATTGGTTTGTTAGGCTTTACGCTCAAGTTCGCTCATCACGTCAACAAGAACGCCTACACTGTTAAGTGGCAAAGCATTATACATAGATGCACGATACCCACCAACGCTTCGGTGCCCGTTAAGGCCATTGATACCAGCTTCTTTAAGCATCGTATCAAAGGTTTCTTTAAGATTGTCTTCTGCAAGATTAAAGGTAGCATTCATAATAGAACGATCTTCTTTTGCTGCATATCCTTTAAACAGTGGGTTGAGGTCGATCTCAGAGTAAAGCAAGGTTGCTTTTTTCTCATTTTCTTCTGCAGCTTTTGCAATACCGCCATTTTCTTTCAACCATCTAAGGGTAAGCATTGAGGTGTATACTGCAAATACAGGAGGCGTGTTGAACATACTTCCTTTTGAAATGTGCGTAGCATAACTCAACATACTTGGGATCTGGCGTGTTACTTTGCCTAAAATATCTTCTTTGATCACAACAAGTGTCGTACCTGCAGGCCCCATATTTTTTTGAGCTCCTGCATAAATTAGATCAAATTTTGAGAAGTCGATTTCTCGAGAAAAAATATCACTACTCATATCTGCAACTAATGGCACATCTGTAGTAGGGAACTCTTTGATTTGAGTACCAAAGATGGTATTGTTTGTTGTAAGATGTAAATAATCAAGGTCTGAAGGTACTTCAAAACCTTTTGGGATATAGTTGTAGTTTTTGTCTTTTGAACTTGCAACGTCAACCACTTCACCAAAGATCTTTGCCTCTTTGATCGCTTTGTCACTCCAAGTACCTGTATTGATATATCCTGCTTTATTTTCTAGTAGATTGTATGCGGTCATTACAAACTGCATACTTGCACCACCTTGTAAGAATAATGCTTTATAACCTTTGCCTTCAAGACCCATTAATTCAAGAACAAGCTCGCGAGCCTCTTCCATAACATCTACAAAGTCTTTGCTTCTATGCGAAATTTCTAAAATAGAAAGATCAAGATTGTTGAAATTTAAAACGGCTTCAGAGGCTTGTTTGAATACTTCCTGAGGAAGAATACATGGCCCTGCACTGAAATTATGTTTTTTCATTGGATTGAATATTTGGTCTCTTTTTGTTTGGTTTTATTGGCGCCGCCAAAAGGCTTTAATACCCTAGGCTTGCTTTAATATTGAAAATTTATTCCTTAAGAATACTTCGTGAACTTGCCCTGAAGTATTCCGTTGGAAAATTACGGCTTTTCAAACAGAATACATAAGATTCCGTCTTATATATGTGCAAGCGATTGCGTGCTTAAAAAGACATGCAAAGATGCTTAAAACACTTTCAAAGTAGTTTGATAAATCAATAAATAATTGACGAATTTCTCTTATAATTTTAATAAAAATGCAACGGTATCAACACCATCTGCATAATCATAAAGTTTTGGTTTTTGAGCTTGCCCAAATGCAACCTCATTGGGATCAAAATTTTGAGCCACAACACACTGAATTTGATCTGCTTGTGAGCTTAGCGTTTCCTTAAGTGAATCTATGCTTTTATAGTACTCATAAAAGACTACAGAAATAGGAGAGGAGAAGTTCTTATCTTCTTTTAAAACCATAAAGTTGTTGTCAAGAACAGGGAAAAGACTCATAAGATAAACCGCTTTGTTATAATCGTAATTGTTGGCGTATTTGTGGTGATTGATCACGTCTTGATGCGCATACATCGCATTGAAAAAGGCATCAAAGTCGTAGCCTTGTGGTACATAGATCTTAGAAACACTACGGCATCCCATTCCAAAATAGTTGAAGATATCGCTCCCTAAGGCTTCAAGTTGTTCCGCAGTTTCATTTCCTGTAAGTATGGCTGCGGCATTACGGTTTTTGCGAATGATACTTGGTTTGTCTTTAAAGTAGTATTCAAAATAGCGTGCGGTGTTGTTGCTTCCGGTTGCGATAACGGCATCAAATTGGGGCAATTTTTCCTGAGTGAATTCAATTTTTGATTCAAAAGAAGGTTCTAGTTTGATCAATACTTTGGCTAGAAAAGGCATTAGTAATTTATCATCACTAGATAATTTTGCGATAAGGTGATGCCCGGAAAGTAAAACGCTTAAAAAGTCATGAAAGCCTACCAAAGGCAGATTGCCTGCCATTATCACTGCTACTCTTTTTGAAGTTGTATTTGAAGCAGCATAAGCTGCAAACCAATGGGTAAGAGTTTCTTTTGTGAGTATTTGAGACCAACTCTGTAATGCCATTTTGGTATATTCTGGAGTGAACCAGGCGTTTTGACGGTGTGAAGTTTCAATAACTGCCGCGAATTCTTCGGTTAATGTTTCAAAATCTTGTAACGCCAAATCGCTTTTTGGAGCGTCAGACAAATAATCCTTTAAAAATTGACCGAGGTTTGAGAATGCAGTAATTCTTTGGTTTAAATCCATAAATGGTTTGGTAGAGTTAGGCCGAGACCTTAATTTTGCGTTTCAATATTTTAGAGAAAATCAGTGTATTTTTCGCCCTGTTTTCTCATTAATTTCTACTAATTTAGTAGGGTTTAAAAATGTGTTGTCCACAAGGGCAAAATTAAGGATTAGAAAACGATTATACTATGGCAATTATAATAACTGATGAATGCATTAACTGTGGGGCTTGTGAGCCAGAATGTCCTAACACCGCGATTTATGAAGGTGCAGATGACTGGCGTTATGCAGATGGGACAGACCTTGAAGGAAAAGTAGTGCTTCCTAACGGGAAAGAGGTTGATGCAGAAGAAACTCAAGAGCCTATAAGTGATGAGGTGTATTACATCGCTCCTGATAAATGTACAGAATGTATGGGCTTTCACGAAGAGCCACAATGTGCTGCGGTTTGTCCCGTAGATTGCTGCGTGCCTGATGAAGATAACGTAGAAACGGAAGAAGAACTTTTAGGTAAACAAGCTTTTATGCATCATAATTAAGCAAAAGCTTCTATATAATTAATGAAAAGTCCGGTCGTTAAACCGGACTTTTTTATGCTTTGAAGTTATAGATTGGATTGCTTAGTGTTTTGAACTTCAATTTTTTAAGTTGGTTTTGTGTTGTGAAAAATTCTAGTAGTTTAATTGGGGCGAAACAATTACTCTTGATTATCAAGTAAAGCTGTAAAGTTTTAGATAAGCTTCCTATATTTGCGCCTCAAAATTTTGAAACCATGAAAGCAGGTATTGTAGGATTGCCTAACGTAGGAAAATCAACTCTTTTTAATTGTTTGTCTAACGCAAAAGCGCAGAGTGCAAACTTTCCGTTTTGTACTATCGAGCCTAATGTTGGGGTAGTTAATGTTCCAGACCCTCGTTTGTCAAAGTTAGAAGAGCTGGTAAAACCAGAGCGTGTGATTCCTGCTACTGTTGATATTGTTGATATTGCAGGCCTTGTAAAAGGAGCAAGTAAAGGAGAAGGATTAGGAAATCAATTCTTAGGAAACATTAGAGAAACCGATGCTATTCTTCACGTTTTACGTTGTTTTGACAATGATAATATTGTTCACGTTGATGGTAGCGTAGATCCTATTCGCGATAAAGAAACTATAGATATAGAGCTTCAGCTTAAAGATCTTGAAACCGTTGAAAAGAAACTTGAAAAAGTAAAGAAGGCTTCTCGCACCGGGAACAAAGACGCTCAGAAAGAAGAGTCGGTTTTAATTCAGATTAAAGAAGCTTTAGAGCAAGGAAAATCGGTGCGTGCTGTTGAATTTTCTGAAGAAGACTATGCAGAATTTGTTAAGCCGCTTCAGTTCATTACCGATAAACCGGTGATGTATGTGTGTAATGTAGATGAGGGTGCAGCTGTAGACGGAAATGCTTACGTAGAAAAAGTACGTGAGGCAGTAAAGGAGGAAAATGCAGAAGTGCTTGTGCTTGCAGTAGGTACCGAAGCAGACATCAACGAGTTGGACGACTACGAAGAGCGCCAGATGTTTTTACAAGATATAGGTCTTGAGGAGCCGGGGTCTTCAAAATTGATCCGCACAGCATACAAGCTGTTGAATCAACAAACCTATTTTACCGCAGGTAAAAAGGAAGTTCGTGCGTGGACGACTAAGATTGGTTCTACGGCGCCACAAGCGGCCGGAGTGATTCATACCGATTTCGAAAAAGGATTTATTAGAGCAGAAGTGATCGCTTATGAAGATTATGTAGCTTACGGAAGCGAAACCAAAGTAAAGGAAGCCGGTAAAATGGGTGTTGAAGGTAAAAATTATATTGTAAAAGATGGTGACATTATGCACTTCCTATTTAATGTATAAATCAGTTTTCATGCTGCAGTTACAGTAAGCAGGCTGCAAAACCTATAAATCAAAAACTCCCTTTGGTAGTAATGTTACAAAAGGGATTTTTTTATTGGCTCATTTAAAGAAGAAATTGCAGTTATTACTTGAATTCTAGCCGCTCATTCGAATCGAACTAGTAATAAAATCTCTAAATTGTAGATAGTTAAGAAAGCAAAAACAGTGAGATATGGGATCAAAGAAAGAATGGTATAACCGGTATATTGTTGGCTACTTATTGATATTGATTCCTCCCCTTGGACTTTATGGGGTCTATAAGAGTGATGTTATACCTGCTAAATGGAAAAATATAACCTTTGGTGCTTTTATTTTTGCCATTGCTGGCGGTGTCCTAATACATTCTTTATAATTAGACCATCTCTTCTTCCAGCAGCTGAATAGTACGCTGAATGTGCTGCTTGACAAGATTCATTAGGCTTTTAGTGGCATTGCCAAAGGCTTTACGACGCTTAGGCTTGCCTCAAAATTGAAAATTCGTTTGCAACCCACGCGTCACGGACTCGCCTTGCGGTAGTTTACGCGGGAGGATCGCGCATAAGCGTATCCTAAGCTGATTAAAATTTCGTTGGTCTGAGCGTATCAAAGGTTTCTATGCCTACCTCATGCATATTCATAGGCGTTACCAAACTTCAACATAGAGGATTTTGTGAATTTTTCGCTTCAAAAATCCCGTATTGCTATGGCATTCAAATAGCAAGCTGTGGCAGTTTTATAGGGAGTTTAAGCATAGATCATCCGTTAATTAACCATAGTTTGCCCATAAACACTGGGGTTTAATGGTAAAACAACGGATAAACTATGGATAAACAAGGGTTAAAGCACGAAGAAGCTCTATACAAAACCCAATGCTTGAACCTGTTTTAGCGCATTATTTAATGGAATATTTTGCCGATAACAAAAAACGTAAAAGAGCAACAAAAAGTGTTGATATCCCGACGGGGACTCTGATAATCAACTATATTTGTGTTGATATAACGAGTTAGCAACAAGCAAAAAAATGAACGTAGAAATTTTAAATACTGAAATAGAATTAGAGAATCAAATAGTAAAACTGATTCCGTTTGACAACCCAAGAAATCAAGAACTTAAAGAAATAATTTTTGATGATGACGTTTGGAAATATATGGGAATGTTTATTAGAACGGAAAAGGACTTTGACAACTATATAGCAAACACATTAGAAGCACAAAAAAACGGAATTTGTTATCCTTTTCTAATTATTGATAAAGCAACTGGACGAATAGCTGGAAGTAGCAGATATGGATATTTGAATATGGCAAGTGAAAAGTGTGAAATTGGTTGGACTTGGTACGGAAAAGATTTTCAAGGAACTGGACTAAATACAGCGTGTAAATATGAGATGTTGAAGTTCGGATTTGAAACCATCGGATTTAGAAGAATACAATTTAGTGCTGACCAAGAAAATATTCGTTCACAAAAAGCAATTGAAAAACTTGGAGCAATAAAAGAAGGGCTATTTAGGAACAATTATATCGATTCTGAAGGAAAAAGTAAAAATGATATTTATTACAGTATAACTAAAGAAGATTGGAGCAATTTAGAAAACGAACGATTTAAAAAATTCCAAAAAAAGCCAGTTGCTAACAATGTATAACCGCAATTACGGCGGATTCGACTACGTCCGAATCCACTCGGAATTGCTAACGTCAGTGCTTAACCGAAAATCATTAACTTTAATCCCGTAACTGACGGTTATACGAGACCGTTGGCATAAATACGAAAATGAAACAAAAATTAATATTACTATTATTATTAATCATTTCTATATTAACTATAGTATTAAGCGAATTTATATTTAATGATACTATAGAATTTTTTAGTTATGGCAGTGAATTAGGAGAAATATTTTCCAATCTAAGCTTAGCATATATTTCTAGTTATATTTTTTACTTATTAGTCGTAGTGGCTAAAGAAAATAAAGATAAAAAAAAATGTTTATAATTCTGTTTATCATTTGACAGATGCGTTATTGGATCACGGATATACAATCTATAATGAAATTATAGAAAGTACAGGAACGGACCGAAATAAATTCAATAAAAGAACAATTTCAAAAGAAGATTACTTTGCATTATGTGAGAAGTGTGATATAAGGCATACACCAAAAAACAGATATTTTGGTACACCTTTTAAGCCGATTTATGCAAACGTAGCACAATTTATATATAATGGAACAGTAACACAAGTTGATAAAAAAATCGAAAAGATTTTTGAATTTATGCCTTTTCTCGATAGCGATTTCATTGCGTTACTAAATAGACTTCGACATTCCGATTTCTATAAAAGACACGCTAATATGCTAATTATAATAACTCAAGGAAATATTCCAGATAAAAAAATTGGAAAATGGGATTCAATGTACGAATACTTAGAAATAGTAAGAGAAATTGAAAATTATAATCAAAAACATCATTTAAAATATAAATAAAGTACTTATGCCAACAACGTATATAAAAAATAGCTGCGTCTTTTCTAAATCGTAAATTTTGGTATATTTGGTAAGTCACCAAATCTTTTGATTTAGCTTTTGAAAAGTAAAGATAATATCAAAATGCAAAAGTTTTGGTTTATTTTATTGCGGAAAGTTAATCGCTAAATTTTACGCTACTTTTCATATACAAACTCGTTGTAGCACATTAAAAAAATGAACGTTTTAGAAGAAAATTTAGCGGAATATAAAACCGACTTTCCAAAAAGTTGGTCTTTTCTTTGGTCACCAGAGGAAGCCGAAAAAATTTCTGAAGAACATAAAGACCAAATTCATTTTCTAAATAAAAAAGGAACTGAAATTGTAAAAGAATATCTGAATTCTTCTAAAATGTTAGCTTACTCAACTGGAACTGATTGGAGTCCATTTACGAAAGGATATTTCAAAACCGAAAAGAAATTTCAAATTACAATGGATTGTGATTCGGAAATAAAAAAATGGCTCTACAATCTCGGAATTCCATTTGATAAATATGTTTTTGTGGAATCCGACAATTCTGGACAAGCAATAATGCTGACTTGGAAAATGGTAATCAAATATTGGGAAGGAATGTTTTGGGATACTGACTTGACAATATTTGACGGAAGTCTGAATTGGGCATTATTTTATTATCACGAGAGTCAGCTCTTTTTTGGAAATGACAATGTATTTGACCAAGAGGCGGAATTTGAAAAAAATCTCGAGCAGAATAAATTATTAAACGACATAAAAAATCGAATAAAATAACGTGCTACAACACCGATAACCGTTGCACAAGCCTCGAATTCTTAGATAATATCACTTATTTAAACCGCTTTTAGGCGGTTTTTTAGTATTAGACCGTGGGTAAAAACTAGAAATTAAAGAGCATTAGCATTGATTTAAATGCCTCAAATGCAGTTTTTGTTGGATATCGCAGCTACTTCAACTACTTTTAAAACATAAACAGGTAGTTTTGTAGACCCACTGCCGTTAGCTGTAATATGAAATGAAGCCAACAGATAGACAAGGACTGTTTAAAGCGATTGACAGTTTTGCAATACGAAACCGAAATCAATTCTATTTAATCGGAAAACTTAAAGAAGGTGAAATTGAAGAAAATTGGTTTGTAAATATTCCTTTCAACTCAAGTTTATCAATGTCTGTGAGAATAAATAGTATTGAAGAAGTTGAAATGGCTTCTGAAAAAGAATCCTATACGCTTTTAATAGTCGACTGTGATGATGAAGCAATTGACCTATATATGGCTTTGAACGTAAGACTTGAATATTTACCTGTAACAATTCAAGGAGAAGATTAAATGGCAATTTCGAAAAAAGGTCTAAGAAAAATTATTGTTGAAAATC
This sequence comes from Leeuwenhoekiella sp. CH_XMU1409-2, assembly GCF_037029365.1. Lineage (NCBI taxonomy): Bacteria > Pseudomonadati > Bacteroidota > Flavobacteriia > Flavobacteriales > Flavobacteriaceae > Leeuwenhoekiella > Leeuwenhoekiella sp. CH_XMU1409-2. Next base: position 215,568 of record NZ_JAYMEI010000005.1, read on the forward strand.
ATAAATTCTACTGGAAATTCAGTGGGAAGATTATCGTGACTTCAGAAGAGATTAAAAACGGCCACCTTACTGTCGACTTTGGTTGGTATGACATTTGGCTTTATGTAAATGACAAGGAAAATCGACCACCAGATTTTGAGCCAAAAATTGTGACTCCAAAATTTGTCAGTGAATCAATTTCTTATGCTTTAAATCAAGGATGGGAAGAAGGAAAAGCATTGTTGGAATTCAGAAATGGAAACTATACAATGAATAAATAAAAACACTCTACAACACCGGTAACCGTTGCACAAGTCCGTTATTTCTATAGAAACCTATTTATCTAAGCCGCTTTTAAGCGGTTTTCTAGTATTAGACCGTGGGTAAAAACTGGAAATTAAAGAGCATTAGCATTGATTTAAATGCCTCTTTTAGGCCTGTTTTGAGTCTAAAATACAAGCTGAGCATTCCTGCTGCGCTTTTCGCTCGTTTTTGGGTGAACTTAAGGTATTCCACAAGTCAGCGATAAAACACGATTCTTGTGCATTTTAAAACTATTAGAGGGCTTAAAAGGCTCAAGCTTCAAGTAGATCACCTAAAACTCAAAACACCTCAAATGCAGTTTTTGTTGGATATCGCAGCTACTTCAACTACTTTTAAAACATAAACAGGCAGTTTTGTAGACCCACTGCCGTTGTAGCCAATTAAAACAAACAATATGGAAATTAGAAACATCATCGCCAGACTTAAACAAGCTGAATACAAATATTCTGAAGCAAGGCGAATTAAGGAGGAATTAAGAAGAAAACCTCTTACCGAACAATTTGAAATTGTAAATAAACTTCGTGAGGAATCACGAAAAAGTGATAATTCGGATATTATCGATGTTATTAACGATATAATAAATGACTTGAACAAAAAATAAGCCGAATGGAATACGCTCTTGAAATAATAGCTTTGGTAGTTTCGGTTTCTGCTCTAATAATTACCTATTTGAACAGAATTGAGAATAATAAGCAAACAAAAAAATCGAACGAAAAAGCGGACAGAGCAATAAAACTATCCGAGGGAAATGTGGAAATGGGGCTACGGAACTCGATTAGTAACGCCAGAACTAATGTAAACTCTGCCATAAGAGATTTAGAAAACTTCAAATTACAGAATCCCGATGCTGACTTGAAAATAATGACTAAACTGTTTTGGTCATCTGTCGAGGACTTATTAAATCAATATGAAAGAGCTTGTATGCTTTATTTAGATGATAAATTGGATAAAGTTCGGTTTCGAATTGAATATTCATCAGAAATCAGGAATGTGGTTGAAAAGGGAGAATACAAAGAAAAATATTTTCCTGCTCATACATCAAAGTATAAAGCGATTTTAAAAGTCTATGATGAATGGGAAAATTTAGAAAAATAACTGGCTACAACAACGGTAACCGTTGCACAAGCCTCGAATTTTTAGATAATATCACTTATTTAAACCGCTTTTAGGCGGTTTTCTAGTATTAGACCGTGGGTAAAAACTGGAAATTAAAGAGCATTAGCATTGATTTAAATGCCTCTTTTAGGCCTGTTTTGAGTCTAAAATACAAGCTGAGCATTCCTGCTGCGCTTTTCGCTCGTTTTTGGGTGAACTTAAGGTATTCCTCAAGTCAGCGATAATAACTCAGCTCCTTGCGCATTGTAAAGCTTTTAGAGGGCTTAAAAAGGGGCAAACCTCAAGTACATCACCTCAAAACTCAAAATACCTCAAATGCAGTTTTTGTTGGATATCGCAGCTACTTCAACTACTTTTAAAACATAAACAGGTAGTTTTGAGACAGACTGCCGTTGTGCACAAGTTAAAAACCGAACTTATAAATGAAATTTGAGCTTCCATTTAAAGAACAAATCTACGACGAGCAAATGACTCTGAATTTCAATACTGCTTGGAATGATAATCTGAAAAAAAACAAAAAAAGGCTGATTTGGGCAATTCCTATGATTTTGTTGGGTGGATTAATAATTTATGGAAAAAACAATCTTGGTTTCTTATTCATCGCAATCTGAATTCACTACTTGATTAACTTCTATGATTATTATTCATATTACAAGAAAAGTAAGAATGCGTTTTTTGAATTAGTAGAAACGGAAAAAAACGGACAAATAGATGCTAACGAAAATTCAATTTGGGAATTTAATGATGACCATTTTAGATATAAAGACTATAAATATGAGGCGAAAATAAAATGGAACGCTTTCAAAAGTACTCGAGTAATTGACAAGAATTTGTTTATCGACCTTAACATTGGAAATAATTCATCGTATGTAATAGGAGAAACCGAATTAGGAACTGAAAATTTCGATAAAGTAACTGAATTTATAAAATCAAAAATCAGATAAAAAAACCAGTGCACAACACTGGTAACCGTTGCACAAGCCTCGAATTCTTAGATAAAATCACTTATTTAAACCGCTCTAAGCGGTTTTTCTTTTTTGGATCATTTGGGTTTAGGCCAAATTCAGAACTCTTAAAACGAATGTATCTGTGTTTGCCGGTCTATTTCTAGGAAAGCCTACAGTTGAGCATTTGCTATAGTTGCTGTTTCCTATCTTATCTATAAAGTACCTTTACAAAAAAACCTAAGCGGCCACTTCCTCTAATAACTGAATATTACTTTGAATACGCTGCTTCACCAGATTCATCATGCGTTTATTTAATGCTGAAGAATTCTGTATATAGGTCTGATATTCTTCAACCGTAAATTGGCCAATAACCATTCCCTTGAGGCTGTTCCTAAATTTGATGTCTTTCTGAATCGCATTTGCGATGTATTCCATTCTTCGGTCTATATTTAAAGTGTAGAATACATTTTTATGCTTTTTGATGTAATTGCGAAAGGCTTCTACCAGAAGATCGTTTTGAAGTTTTACAACCGGACGCAAGGTTCCGTTTTGAAACTGCTCATCAGCACTCATCGTGTCGTCAACTCGAGCTGATAAAATTTCTGGTCTTAATTGGAGTAATTGGGCATCTCTAGAATTCATAGCGTGAAGTTTTCTAAAATTACAATTATAAAATGCACTTCAAACCTGAGAAGTAAAGAGTTGTAAACGACTTATAAACAGCTACACAGTTAAAGTGCTCTTAATCGCGCTATGCTTTGTGTTCTGCTTCTTAACTTTAGGTCACTAATGAAAAGTCCCCATGATTAAATCTATAAATCCCTACACAAAAGAACATGTTTTTCAAAATAAACAACTTACCAAGGCAGAGGCGGTTGAAGCTATAGAAGTTGCCTACGAGCGTTTTTTGTCTTGGAGAAAAACCACTTTTGCAGAGCGCGCTTCGTTAATGCGGGCTGCAGCAGACGAACTCAAAACAAACAAAGAGGATTATGCAACCACCATCACGTTAGAGATGGGAAAGCCTATCAAACAAGCTGTAGCTGAAGTGGAGAAATGTGCGTGGGTTTGTGAATACTACGCGCAAAATGCACAAACGCAATTAGCTCCTAAGACGATCACAACAGATGCTACCGAAAGTTATGTGAGTTACGAGCCACTCGGAGTCGTTCTGGCAGTAATGCCGTGGAATTATCCTTTTTGGCAAGTATTTCGCTTTGCAGCTCCGGCTTTAATGGCGGGTAATGTCGCCCTTTTAAAACATGCAAGCAATGTAATGGAAAGTGCTATGAATATTCAGCGGGTTTTTGAGCGTGCTGGTTTTCCTAAAAGCTGTTTTACCAATTTGCCTTTGCGCAGTGATAAAATTGAGGGAATCATAAAAAATCCTCGCGTTAAAGCTGTTACGCTTACCGGAAGCAAGCCTGCCGGAAGTGCTGTTGCAGCTACAGCCGGAAGCGAGATCAAAAAATCTGTATTGGAATTAGGCGGAAGCAATGCACTTGTGGTTTTTGAAGATTGTAATATGGATGAAACCATAAAAACAGCGGTTCAGGCACGTTTTCAAAATACAGGACAGAGCTGCATCGCCGGAAAGCGTTTGCTGCTTCATAAAGATATTGCCGAAGAATTTACACAAAAATTTGTGGCTAAGGTCAAAGAATTGCAAAGCGGTGATCCCATGGATGAGAATACGTTTATTGGTGTAATGGCGCGAGAAGATCTTGCTGAAGAGCTAGAAGAACAATTAAAATCGAGTGTAAGGCAAGGCGCCAAAATTTTAACCGGAGGAACCCGCAAGAAAGCTTACTTCGAACCTACGGTGGTCACTAATGTTACGACCAAAATGGCTTTGTTTAAAGAGGAAACCTTTGGTCCTGTGATTGGAATTACCACGTTTAAAAATGAAGACGAAGCTATTCATCTGGCAAATTACACTGATTTTGGACTTGGAGTTTCTGTGTTTACCGAAGATAAAGAGCGTGCGCGAAAACTTGTTCCGTTGTTTGATGACGGAGCTGTGTTTATCAACGAGCTCGTTAAAAGCGATCCCAGATTGCCTTTTGGTGGAACTAAAATTTCTGGATACGGCCGCGAATTATCAGAAGATGGTATCAAAGAGTTTGTAAATAAAAAGACGGTTTATTTTAATACCTATTAAATACGATTGGTTCAAAAAGAGGATAATTGTAACTTACCCAAAAAACCTTCAAAACAGCCTTATACATGCCCAAAGTAACTATTAGACGCGTAACCAAAAGCGATACTGATTTTATTCTGAATCTTTTGCCTAGCCTTACAGATCCTGAATTGCCCCACTGGCGCGATCCTGAGGTGATGCTCGATATTGATCAACGTATTTTAAAGGCCGAAATAGAAGATGGTAATAAGGATAATGCGATTTTTATTGCAGAAGATGATAAAGACAAAACACAGCTTGGGTTTATCTTTTTAGAAATAGGGACCGACTATTATCATCGGGAGCCTCACGGCCATATCGCTGATATCATCGTAGCGCCGGAAGCAAGGGGAAGAGGCATAGGTAAAATGTTGATGCAAAAAGCAGAAGAATGGACTAAAGACTGTGGTTACAGCTTATTAACACTTAATGTTTTTGATGATAACAAAAAGGCCAGAAAGCTTTATCAATCTTTAGGTTTTACTCCAGATCTAACCAAATACGGCAAAATATTGTAATTAAAAAAGCGACCTGATTGGGTCGCTTTTTAATTGTTGTTATGTTTTATTTGCTTGGCACAAGCTTGTTATTAAGAGCTTTTCAGCTTTTTCATAAAATCTACAATGTGAGGTCTTAAGTCTTCAAATAAAGGATGCTTTTTATTGCGAAGCATGACTTCGGTAAATAATTTAAGTCCGAGTGCAAATTCTGTTGATTCTTCTTCTGAATTAAAAAGTTGTTTTGACTTTACTTTTTCGATGATCTCAAAGAGTTCGTCGTGGTTTGAGAATTCTAATTCAAGTGTATTATCATCACGCTTTTCTTCTTTTAAAACGCTTAGCTGTTCTAAACTCAGTTTGTAGTGATTTCCTTTTTTTACTGTTGCCATTGCTTTCAGGGTTTACCATTTTTGATGAACAAGCGGCTTTATTTTTTCAGTATAAACCGCATTCATTTCTTCAATTTCTTTTGAAGTTAAATCGGGTCGCTCATAAAGAGAAAGGTTTGACATCAAATGCTCAACCTTAGAAGCTCCGGGAATAATCGTGCTTACTTCCGGATGCTGTAAAATCCATTGAAGCGCTACGGGAGCAAGATTTTCTACCTGAGGGAATAGGTCTTTCAATTGATCTACGGCTTGAAGTCCGGATTCAAAATCAATTCCGCTGAAGGTTTCTCCTTTATCAAAGGCTTCTCCGTTTCGGTTAAAGTTGCGATGATCTTCTTTGTCAAATGAGGAGTTCTGATCAAACTTACCTGTGAGTAGTCCGCTGGCCAAAGGAACCCTTACAATAATTCCGATATCATTTTTTTCCGCTTCGCGAAAGAATAATTCGGCAGGACGTTGTCTAAATACATTAAAAATGATCTGTACCGTAGTGACATTATCATATTGCATCGCTTTTAAGCCTTCTTCTACTTTTTCTACACTCACACCAAGATGGGCAATTTTACCTTCTTGCTTAAGATCTTCAAAAAGTCTAAAGATTTCCGGACGGTAAAATGTATCGGTGGGCGGGCAATGCAATTGAATTAAATCTAAACGCTCTAAACCGGTGTTTTTCAAACTGTCTTCAACATAAGTACGCAATGCTTTTACGGTGTAACCTGCATCAACGTGAGGGCTGATTTGTCTACCACATTTGGTGGCAACATAGACTTCTTCAGCTCTGCTGCGAACCACACGACCTACTGCTGCTTCGCTCATTCCATTCTCATAAACATCTGCAGTATCAATAAAATTGATGCCTTGATCTATTGCGGTGTTGATGATGTGTTCTGCTGTATTATCGTCAAAACCTGAACCCCATTTGCCGCCCACTTGCCAGGTTCCGAGTGAAATTTCAGAGATATTGAGATTTGTTTTGCCTAATCTTCTGTAATTCATAAAAAATTGTTTGAAAATTTTCACTAAAAGTACAAAACCACCTGTTTTCCTATAATAGAATGATCATAAACCCTTGCCAAAATATGGTATTTTTAAAAATGCCTGTAATCCCAATATTTTAGCCGGGTTTCTAATGCTGCCCCATTAAGAATAAATAGCTTTACCATTATGAAAACAGCAATTCGTGTACGTTCTATTATTGTCATTAACGGTAGTTGATGCGGAACGTCATATTTAAATAATAGACCTTCCGTTAAACTGGAAGGTTTTTTTTTGATTAGCATTTAAACGTACCGAATTTCGACTATTGAACATAGTAGTATTTTTAGTTTAAAAATCTGAAAATCAATAATTTAAAATCCTTTTGAGAATTTTTGGTATATCCAAAGCTTTTTGGGAAAAGAATTGATAAAAAATGGGAATAATTAATTTCGAATTAGAATTATAACAATGGAATTAAATAAATACAGTAAAACTGTAACTCAAGACCCAACATTGCCTGCAGCTCAAGCAATGCTGCACGCAATAGGTTTAACCGATGAGGATCTAAAAAAACCACTAATTGGTATCGCAAGTACTGGTTATGAGGGGAATCCTTGTAATATGCACCTTAATGATTTGGCTACCTACGTCAAGAAAGGTGCGTCTAATGCAGATTTAGTCGGACTTATTTTCAATACGATCGGTGTAAGTGATGGTATTTCTAACGGAACTCCGGGAATGCGTTTCTCGCTGCCGTCACGTGATATCATCGCCGACTCTATGGAAACCGTAGTTCAGGCAATGAGTTATGATGGTCTGGTTACAGTTGTGGGCTGTGATAAAAATATGCCGGGAGCATTAATTGCGCAATTGCGATTAAATCGCCCGTCGATCTTAGTTTATGGAGGGACGATCGCTTCCGGATGCCATAACGGAAAAAAACTAGATATCATCTCTGCATTTGAGGCTTATGGTCAAAAAGTAGCGGGAACTATTGATGATAATGAGTTTAAAGAAGTGGTACATAAAGCGTGTCCGGGTGCCGGGGCTTGCGGTGGGATGTACACTGCAAACACCATGGCTTCTGCTATTGAAGCTTTAGGAATGTCATTGCCTTTTAACTCATCGAACCCTGCGGTTACTGATGCGAATATCAAAGAGCAGGAATGTATTAAAGCAGGTGAAGCTTTAAAATATTTATTAGAGCACGACATCAAACCTTCAGACATTGTAACTAAAGAGTCGCTCGAGAATGCGATTCGTTTGGTGACTGTTTTAGGAGGTTCTACCAATGCGGTATTGCACTTCTTGGCAATTGCTAAAGCAGCGCAGGTAGATTTTACACTTGAAGATTTTCAGCGCTTAAGTGATAACACACCGTTGTTAGCAGATCTTAAGCCTTCAGGTAAATATTCTATGGAAGATTTACACGGTGTTGGCGGAATTCCGGGAGTATTAAAATATATGTTGGATAACAATATGCTTCACGGGGATTGTTTAACCGTTACCGGAAAGTCTTTAGCTGAAAACCTAAAAGATGTTCCCAATCTTATAGATGGTCAGGATATCATCAGACCGTTGGATAAGCCAATTAAAGATAGTGGCCATATCCGTATACTATTCGGGAACTTGGCTACTGAAGGAGCTGTAGCAAAGATTACCGGTAAGGAAGGGCTTTCGTTTACAGGAACTGCCAATGTATTCAACAGCGAATTAGAGGTAAACGAAGGAATTAAATCAGGAAAAGTTAAAAAAGGTGACGTAGTGATCATTCGCTATGAAGGACCTAAAGGTGGTCCCGGAATGCCAGAAATGCTTAAGCCTACCTCTTCAATTATGGGAGCCGGTTTAGGTAAAGACGTTGCTTTGATTACTGACGGAAGATTCTCTGGTGGATCGCACGGATTTGTGGTGGGGCACGTTTCTCCCGAAGCACAAGTGGGTGGAAATATCGCACTTGTAGAAAATGGAGATGTCATTTCTATTGATGCCGTAAAGAATACCATCAACATCGATATTACCGATGAAGAATTGGCAAAACGAAGAGAAAAATGGACAGCTCCGGAACTTAGATTCCAACGCGGAGCGTTATATAAATATGCGAAAACAGTCTCGTCAGCTTCTAAAGGTTGTGTGACAGACGAAATGTAGAAGGGTATGGATAATACACAAACAATCAAATTGCAAGACACTGCAGTAGAAGCTACGCAGCGTTTAACGGGAAAAGAAGCTATTATAAAATGCTTGCTTGCCGAAGGTGTAGACACACTTTATGGCTATCCCGGAGGGGCGATTATGCCCGTTTATGACGAGTTGTATAAATATCAAGACAAGCTTCATCACGTCTTGACCCGTCACGAGCAAGGTGCTACGCACGCCGCTCAAGGCTACGCCCGTGTAAGCGGAAGAGTAGGCGTCGCTATCGCTACATCGGGACCTGGTGCAACTAACCTTATTACCGGGATCGCTGATGCACAAATAGACTCTACGCCGATGGTTTGTATTACCGGGCAGGTGGCTTCGCATTTATTAGGTAGTGATGCGTTTCAAGAGACTGATATCATCGGTATTTCTACTCCGGTTACTAAATGGAATTATCAGATCACTAAAGCTTCTGAAATTCCGGAGGTGATGGCTAAGGCTTTTTACATCGCAAAAAGTGGTCGTCCGGGACCTGTGCTTATCGATATTACAAAAGATGCACAGTTTGAAGAGTTTGATTTTGCATATAAAAAATGTACAGCAGTACGTAGCTATAAGCCGATCCCAAAACTAAATCCTGAAGCGTTGCAAGCTGCAGCTGAAGCAATCAATAATGCTAAAAAGCCAATGATCGTTTGGGGGCAAGGTGTTATTTTGGGTAAAGCAGAAGAAGAGTTTAAGGCAGTAGTTGAAAAATCTGGAGTACCTGCAGCCTGGACCATACTTGGAGTTTCAGCGATTCCTACAGATCACCCTTTAAACGTAGGTATGGTTGGGATGCACGGAAATTATGCACCTAACTTAATGACTAACGAGTGTGATGTATTGATTGCTATCGGGATGCGTTTTGACGATCGTGTTACCGGTAATTTAAATACCTACGCAAAGCAGGCAAAAGTGATTCATTTTGAAATTGATCCTGCTGAGGTGAATAAGAATGTAGAAGCTGATATTGCTGTTCTAGGAAACAGTAAAGAAACGCTGGCAGCATTACTTCCGCTTTTAAAAGAGAATACGCATACCGAATGGCATAATCGTTTTAAAGAACTGTATCAGGTAGAATTTGACAAGATCATTAAAGACGATATCACTCCTGAAAAAGAAGGTCTGACGATGGGCGAAGTCCTTGAAGGAATCAATAAAGTTTCAAAAGGAGATGCCGTGATCGTTTCGGACGTTGGTCAACATCAAATGATCGCTTGTCGTTATGCCAAGTTTAACCAGTCAAAAAGCAATGTGACTTCGGGAGGATTAGGTACGATGGGATTTGCACTTCCGGCAGCGATTGGAGCAAAAATGGGAGCGCCAGAGCGTCCTGTAGTTGCGATCATTGGCGATGGTGGTTATCAAATGACCATTCAAGAATTGGGAACCATTTTTCAGACTAAAGTTCCTGTAAAGATCGTGGTGTTGAATAATGATTTCCTCGGAATGGTGCGCCAGTGGCAACAGTTGTTCTTTGACCGTCGTTATGCTTCAACCGAATTGATCAACCCGGATTTTGTGGCTATTGCAAAAGGGTACTATATAGATGCAAAGCGCGTTTCAAAACGTGAAGACCTTGCAGGGGCTATCGAAGAAATGCTAGCTTCAGAAGGGCCTTACTTCTTGGAAGTTACTGTAGAAAAAGAAGATAACGTATTCCCGATGATCCCAACAGGAGCATCAGTTTCAGATATTAGACTTGAGTAGTTATGAGCGAAACAAAAACATATACCGTTTCTATATATACCGAAAATAACATCGGTTTGCTTAACCGTATTTCGGCGATATTTCAGCGTAGAAAAATAAATATCGAGAGTTTAAACACTTCGATTTCAGAGATAGAAGGCGTGTCGCGATTTACTATTGTGATCAACCTTACCGAAGAACGTATGAAAAAGATCATCGGTCAGCTGGAGAAGCAGGTTGAGGTGATCAAAGCGTATTATCACACCGATGAAGAGACCATCTTTTTAGAGACTTGTCTGTTTAAAATCAAATCAGACTTGTTGTTTGAAGAGCGCCAAATTCAGAATATCATAAAAGAAAGTAGTGCACGTATCGTAACCGTGAACAAAGAGTTCTTTGTTTTGGAGAAAGCCGGTCGCCGTAGTGAGATCGAACTTTTATACCGCGAATTAAGCGCTTTCGGAATTATGCAATTTGTACGTTCCGGAAGAATTTCGGTAACTAAAGACGAAATGAAAATCTCTAAAATGCTGGCAGAATTTGCCGAGTAAACTATCGCGCATAGGCTAGGGAAGAAACCCTTTAGCAGCGCAATTAAAATTAACTAATCAATATCATTAAAAATAAATCAAAATGTCAAATTACTTTAATACACTATCCCTAAGAGAACAGTTGGCACAACTTGCCAAATGCCGCTTTATGGAATCTGAAGAATTTTCAAATGGGGTGGAAGCTTTACGCGGAAAAAAAGTAGTCATCGTAGGTTGTGGTGCGCAAGGGTTAAACCAAGGGTTAAACATGCGTGACAGCGGCTTAGATATTTCTTATGCGTTGCGCGAAGGTGCGATTAAAGAGAAAAGAGCTTCGTATAAAAATGCTGTAGATAATGGTTTTACGGTAGGAACGTATGACGAACTTATCCCAACTGCAGATTTGGTTTGTAACCTAACACCAGATAAGCAGCATACTGCTGTGGTTTCTACGGTTATGCCGTTGATGAAAGAAGGAGCTACTTTGGCGTATAGCCACGGTTTCAATATCGTAGAAGAAGGAATGCAAGTGCGCAAAGACTTGACTGTAATTATGTGTGCGCCTAAATGTCCGGGTTCTGAAGTGCGTGAGGAGTACAAACGTGGTTTTGGTGTACCTACACTTATTGCTGTACACCCTGAAAATGATCCTGAAGGAAAAGGTCTTGATCAGGCAAAAGCATATGCTGTAGCAACCGGTGGTCACAGAGCGGGTGTTCTTGAATCTTCTTTTGTTGCTGAAGTAAAAAGTGATTTGATGGGTGAGCAAACCATTCTTTGTGGAATGTTGCAAACCGGTTCTATTCTTTGCTTTGACAAAATGGTTGAAAAAGAAATCGATGCAGGTTATGCTTCAAAATTGATTCAGTATGGTTGGGAAACCATTACCGAAGCGTTAAAGCACGGTGGAATCACAAATATGATGGATCGTTTGAACAATCCTTCAAAAATCAAAGCTTTTGAACTGGCTGAAGAAATTAAAGATATCACACGTCCATTATTCCACAAACATATGGATGATATCATCTCTGGTCATTTCTCAAAAACAATGATGGAAGACTGGGCTAATGATGATGCAAATCTTCTTAAATGGAGAGCAGCAACAGGAGAGACAGCTTTTGAAAAAACACCTGCAGGAAGTCAGGAAATCAGCGAGCAGGAATTCTTTGATCACGGGGTGTTAATGGTGGCAATGGTAAAAGCCGGTGTAGAACTCGCTTTTGAAACCATGACCGAAGCCGGAATCATTGAAGAATCTGCTTATTATGAGTCGCTTCACGAAACGCCACTTATCGCAAATACGATTGCTCGTAAGAAATTATTCGAAATGAACCGTGTGATTTCTGATACAGCAGAATATGGTTGTTACTTATTTGATCACGCGTGTAAGCCAATGCTTACCGAGTTTATGAAAGGCATTGATACCAATGTGATTGGTAAAGCATATGCGACAGACAACAGTGTAGATAACAAAACACTTATTGCTGTAAACGATGCGATTCGTGCTCACGAAGTAGAGGCTGTAGGAGCTTGGTTACGTGAGTCAATGACTGCGATGAAAGACATTAAGACCGTAGCTTCTGGAGAGGCTGTGACAGCTTAAAGATTTTCTAAACTCAATAAAAAATAAGCCTGTCACAATGCATTTTGAGACAGGCTTACTTAATCCTAATACTTTTATTTTGGGCGATTTAAAAACCACATTTTTTCCTGACCTAGAGCAGATAAAGGAAGCAGCAAAAACCTTGGAAGGTGTTGCTGCGTTGACTCCTTTAATGCCGAGTTTAAATTATTCGCGCAAGTTTGACGCCAATGTTATGCTGAAGCGTGAAGATTTGCAACAGGTGAGGTCCTATAAAATCCGAGGAGCATTCAATAAAATCAATTCGTTAACCGAAGAAGAGCGCGCCAAAGGAATCGTTTGTGCAAGCGCAGGAAATCATGCACAAGGCGTGGCTTTTGCCTGCGCAAAGCTGAAGATTAATGGTACGATTTTTATGCCATCGCCTACGCCAAAACAAAAGATTGAGCAGGTAGAGATGTTTGGTGGCGAATATGCCAAAATCGTACTTACCGGAGACACATTTGACGATGCCTATAAAGCTTCAAAAATTGAATGTGATGCGCTGGGTAAAATCTTTGTACATCCTTTTGATGATGAAAAAATTATTGAAGGTCAGGCTACTGTAGGTTTGGAGATTATTGAGCAGAGCAAAGAAGAGATAGACTATGTTTTTGTTCCCGTTGGTGGTGGTGGTCTAGCTTCAGGTTTGAGTACGGTTTTTCATTTGCTTTCGCCGAATACTAAAATAATAGGAGTAGAGCCTGAAGGAGCTCCGTCTATGAGTACTTCGATATTTAATAAAGAAAATACGACGCTTTCCTTGATCGAAAAGTTTGTCGATGGTGCTGCGGTACAACGTGTAGGAGAACGAACCTTTGCGATATGCAAAGAATATTTAGAAAAAATGGTGACTGTTCCTGAAGGGAAAGTTTGCCAGACTATTCTTGATCTTTATAACAAAGAGGCGATTGTGGTCGAGCCCGCGGGAGCGCTTACGCTATCTGTGTTAGATCAGTTTGCAGATGAGATCAAAGGCAAAAACGTGGTGTGTATTGTGAGCGGAAGCAACAACGATATTACACGTACTGCCGAAATAAAAGAGCGTGCTCTGTTATATCGTGGTTTGAAGCATTATTTCATCATTAGATTCCCACAGCGCGCAGGCGCATTGCGTGAGTTCTTAAATGAAATCTTAGGTCCGGAAGATGACATTACTTTTTTTGAATATAAAAAGAAAACATCTCGTGAAGATGGTCCGGCTGTGGTAGGGATTGAGCTTAAAGACCGCAAAGACCTACAACCGCTTATCGATCGAATGAAAAGTAGAAACTTTTTTGGAGAATACTTAAACGATAAACCAGATTTATTTGAATTCTTAATTTAAAGATAGAAGAATCTATAAGTTAATAATTTAAGCTGTATATTTCTGATGAATTGATAAACAACGCATAATTACCTTTTCACCAAAAACTAACCAACCAATGAAAAAAATTACAGCAGAAATTCCAGATCAATTTAAAGTAACACCCATTGAGCAGCGCACCTATCTTATTGATGGGAAACTGCATAATTGGAGTGGAGAAACTTCAGATGTTTTCTCAAGTATCCATACAGAAAATGATGGGGAGCGCACACCTACGCGACTCGGTTCTATTCCTACCTTGGGAGAGCCAGAAGCTATTGCGGCAGTTGATGCTGCGCATAAAGCCTATGATCGAGGTCAGGGCTTATGGCCAACGATGAAAGTAGCTGACCGCATTAAGTGTATGGAAACTTTCGTTACAAAAATGAAAGAAAAGCGCGAACTTATTGTGAAGCTACTCATGTGGGAGATTTGTAAAAATTATCCTGATTCGCAAAAAGAGTTTGATCGTACGGTAGAATATATTCTCGATACCATAGAAGATTACAAGAATATGGATCGGGAGAGTGCCAAATTCTATAAAGAAGGAGGTATTCACGCACATATTAGACGCGGGCCATTAGGAGTCGTGCTTTGTTTGGGGCCTTATAACTACCCGCTTAATGAAACCTTTTGCTTGCTGATTCCTGCATTGATTATGGGGAATACTGCGGTTTTCAAACCGGCTAAACATGGCGTTCTTTTAATCACGCCATTGCTTGAAGCATTTCAAGAAAGTTTTCCCGCAGGAGTGGTGAATATTCTTTTTGGTAGAGGTCGAGCAGTGGCAACACCAATTATGAAAACCGGAAAGGTCGATGTTTTAGCATTAATTGGTCATAGTTCTTCGGCCAATTCGCTTCAGGCATTACACCCAAAACAAAATCGTTTACGCTTAGTTCTGGGTCTCGAAGCAAAAAATCCTGCTATCATTTTACCCGATGCAGATCTTGATCTTGCTGTTGCCGAATGCATCGCAGGAACACTATCTTTTAATGGCCAGCGCTGTACAGCTTTAAAAGTGATCTATGTACATGAAAATATCGCAGAAACCTTCAATAGAAAATATGCCGAAGCCGTTGATGCTTTAAAATTTGGTTTACCTTGGGAAGACGATGTGAAACTCACGCCACTTCCAGAGCCTTCAAAACCAGATTATATTCAGCAGTTGATTGATGATGCTAAAGAAAAAGGAGCAAAGATCATTAATGCTAAAGGAGGGGAACGTTCAGAAAACTTTATTTGGCCTGCGGTATTATTTCCGGTAACTAAAGAAATGGAAGTTTACAAAGAAGAACAGTTTGGACCTGTAGTTCCGGTACTGACTTTTAAACACATCGACGAACCTTTAGATGATATGGCCGAATCTAATTATGGCCAGCAAGTAAGTCTCTTTGGTAAAGATGTAAAAGCGCTTGCTCCTTTGATAGACACCTTGGTTAATTTGGTCTGCAGAGTTAATTTAAATAGTTCGTGTCAACGTGGTCCGGATGTCTATCCGTTTACGGGAAGAAAGGATTCAGCGGTGAGTACGTTGAGTGTTCATGATGCATTAAGATCGTTCTCGATACGCACCTTTGTGGCTTCTAAAGACAATGCTTACAACAATGCGATACTCAACGAGCTTCTAGATACCAAAAAGTCAAACTTTGTAAGTACAGATTACTTATTGTAAACTTTGTAAAAAGCAGTATTGATTATTAAAATTTCAGTGAAATTCTGATTTTTAGTTTAAATCTGATAAAATCATAAAAAAGTAGATTTATTTGATATTTCTGAAAAATTCTGAAGGCTCATTTAAATCTACTTTGTATTTTAGCATCAACAATGAAGGGAATAAAAAGACATATAACAGAACTAAAGCAAGCGGTAAATGCGTTGCTTAATTCTTTATACCCAGTTAACAGAACCAACACTACATTGGTTTATATTCCTGTACGCCGCCGTGAGCGCCGCCGCCCCTAGTGGGTGCATATTTTTAGGGAACTTAGGTGAGTCCGGTTCCAACTTTCGATTCAAATTACAATTTCACTTTTTTCTAACTTCCAATTCAATTGAATATGGAAATTATTATTGCTAACAAATCCCACGCGGGATATGCACAATATATTTGCGATACCATCGCAGAATCTGCAAAAGTACGTGGCACCGGAATCGCCAAACGTACTCCTGAATATGTCATTACAAAAATGGAAAACGGCAATGCTGTCATCGCTCTTGATGGTGAAAAATTTGCCGGTTTTTGCTATATCGAGGCCTGGGGCCACGGTAAGTTTGTTGCTAATTCAGGTTTAATTGTTCATCCGGATTATAGAGGTAGCGGACTCGCACGTCAGATCAAAGAAGCGATCTTTAATCACTCCCGTGATAAGTATCCTGATGCCAAAGTCTTTGGGATTACCACCGGTCTTGCGGTGATGAAGATCAACTCAGATTTGGGCTACCGTCCTGTGACCTTCTCAGAGCTTACAGATGATCCTACCTTCTGGAAAGGTTGCCAAACCTGCAGAAACTACGACATTCTTCAACGCACCGAGCAAAAAATGTGTCTATGCACAGGAATGCTTTATGATCCTGAAAAGGAAGAAAAGAAAAAGCAGGAAATTGAAGAGAAAATCAATCAACGAGTTCGTGAGAAAGAAGAGGTAAATCCCAAAGCATTTACGCGCTTAAAAAGCATCAAAGAACACTTGTTTTTGAAAAAAGATAAAAAAAAAGAAGAATAAAAACCTTAAGCTCACTTACCGAGCGTTTTCAGAATAAATAGAATAAAATGAAAAAATTAGTTCTCGCCTACAGCGGCGGCTTAGATACCAGTTATTGTGCAAAATACCTTTCAGAAGAAAAAGGATTTGAAGTTCACGCGGTAAGCATCAATACCGGTGGTTTTACGCAAGAAGAGATTGATGAAATCGAATCTAAAGCCTTAAAAATCGGTGCAAAAACCTACAAAAATGTACAAGCGGTAGACCGCTTTTATGATAAAGTAGTAAAGTATTTGATCTTTGGGAACGTATTGAAAAACAATACGTATCCACTTTCGGTAAGTGCAGAACGTATCATCCAGGCGGTTGAGATCATCAATTATGCAAAGTCTATTGGTGCAGAATATGTAGCTCACGGAAGCACCGGTGCAGGAAACGATCAAGTACGTTTTGATATGATCTTTCAAACATTAGCACCTGAGATCGAGATCATCACACCGATTAGAGATTTAAAACTTTCACGTCAAGAAGAGATCGATTATTTAAAAAGTCACGGTGTTGAGATGTCTTGGGAAAAAGCACAATACTCTATAAACCGTGGACTATGGGGAACTTCTGTTGGCGGAAGTGAAACCTTGACTTCACACCAAGGTTTGCCGGAGTCGGCTTTTCCTTCTCAGGTAGAAAAGTCTGAAGCAGAAAAAGTGACCTTGACTTTTGAAAAGGGCGAACTTACCGCTGTAAATGGCAAATCAGGATCTCCGGTAGAAAATATCGAAGCTTTACAAAAACTTGCGGCTCCGTTTGGTATCGGTCGCGATATTCACGTGGGTGACACGATTATCGGGATCAAAGGTCGTGTAGGTTTTGAAGCTGCTGCGCCCGTTATTATTCTTAAAGCGCATCATTTGCTAGAGAAGCACACGCTTACAAAATGGCAAATGCAGCACAAAGATTACTTATCTAACTTTTACGGAATGCACCTGCACGAGGGACAGTATCTTGATCCCGCAATGCGCAATCTGGAAGCTTTTTTAACCGATAGTCAAAAGAACGTTTCAGGTGAGGTGTATGTCACTCTTCAACCGTATCGATTCACTTTAGAAGGTATAAAATCTGATCACGATTTGATGAATGCTTCCTTTGGTGCGTATGGTGAGATGAACAAAGGTTGGACGGCAAATGATGCTAAAGGCTTTATCAAAATCACCGGGAATCAAAACAAGATTTACAACCACGTAAACGGAGACTCATGATCAAAGCAGGAATAATTGGCGGTGCCGGTTATACGGCAGGAGAGTTAATCAGAATTCTACTGAATCATAATTATGTTGATTTAAGTTTTGTTTTCAGTACTTCGAATGCTGGAAACCTATTGAGCGATGTGCATCAGGACCTTTTAGGGAGTACTGATATTCGGTTTGCAGACACGGTTGATTTTGACGTTGATGTGGTTTTCTTGTGTTTAGGACACGGAAATTCAACAGCTTTTTTAGATAAAAATGTGTTTTCTGAAGAAACAATCATTATTGATTTAAGTAACGATTTCAGGCTAAAACCAGACGCTGAGTTTCAAGGAAGAGAATTCATTTACGGCCTTCCGGAGCTGAATAAAGATGAGATCAAACAAGCGGGGTCTATTGCAAATCCTGGGTGTTTTGCTACTGCGATCCAGTTGGCATTACTTCCGTTAGCAGATTCAAAAAATATTACTTCAGACATTCATATCAATGCGGTTACCGGAGCTACCGGTGCGGGAACCTCACTTTCAGCAACAACGCATTACACCTGGAGAGACAATAACTTTTCGTATTACAAGCCGTTTACCCATCAGCATATGGGTGAGATCAATCAGTCGGTTAAAAGTTTGCAAAGCGGATTTGACAAGGAGATTTTCTTTCTTCCAAATCGTGGGAATTTCTCTCGTGGAATTTTCGCCACCGCGTACACCAAATTTGAAGGAGACCTGGAAGCTATTAAAAAAATCTACACCGATTTTTATGCCGAAGCGCCATTCACCTTTGTTTCCGATTCAGATATTCATATGAAGCAAGTGGTGAACACAAATAAATGTTTAATTCACTTGCATAAGCATGAAAATCAATTATTGATCACCAGTTGTATTGATAACCTTTTAAAAGGAGCTTCAGGACAGGCGGTAGAGAATATGAACTTGATTTTTGGCCTACCACAAACCGAAGGCTTGAATTTAAAAGGAAGTTATTTCTAAGCCTTAAGAGAGGCGTTTAAACGATTTCCGCCTGAAGTTTATCCTGAGCGATAGTCGAAGGGCGGAAATGATAAAAAAATATTACATATGAAAATAGCAATCATAGGTACGGGTAATTTGGGACTTTCTATAGCTAAAGGTTTAATTACCAACAATGCGATCACTTCTTTGTACATGACGCGCCGTAACCCGGCTGGGATTGAGTCATACGCCGAATATAAAAACGTGTTTGTGACTTCAGACAATGTGGAGGCAGTACAAAAATCTGATATTTTGATTTTTGCGGTACAACCTGCGCAGTTGGGTTCTATTTTACACGATATTAAAAATGAATTGACCGATAAGCACGTGTTGATCTCCACCATCACAGGCTATCAAATTTCGCAAATAGAAGATATTGTAGGTACAGACCAGTTTATCATACGTGCGATGCCAAATACAGCAATTGCCGTTGGTGCGTCGATGACGTGTTTGGCGAGTAATGAGAAAGGAATGAAGCGCATTAAGATCGCCGAAGCTATTTTCAACAGATTAGGAAACAGCTTGATCATTCCTGAAAAGCAAATGCAAGCAGCAACAGTAGTCTGCGCTAGCGGAATCGCATTCTGGATGCGCTTAATTCGTGCCACAACACAGGCAGCAATTCAATTAGGATTTGATGCTAAAGAAGCACAAGAATTGGCGATGCACACCTGTAATGGTGCGTCCAAATTATTGATTGATTCCGGGAACCATCCTGAAGAAGAGATCGATCGTGTAACCACACCAAAAGGCTGCACCATAGAAGGTTTGAACGAGATGGAGCATAAAGGCTTGAGTTCGTCGTTGATTCAGGGTATGGTTGCATCTTTCAATAAAATTAATGTTATAAAAACAGACCAGAAATAATGAGTTTATTTGATGTTTATCCACTTTATGATGTGACACCCATTAAAGCTCAGGACGTCTGGGTTTATGATGCAGCGCCTACCAAATATTTGGATCTTTATGGAGGTCATGCAGTGATCTCCATAGGTCACGCACATCCTAAATATGTAGAAAATCTTACCAAGCAATTGGGCGATATAGGCTTTTACAGTAATGCGGTTAAAAATCCATTACAGGAAGCTTTAGGTGAAAAATTACCGCTTCAGGCAAATTGTCCCGGCTATCAATTATTTATGTGTAGCAGTGGAGCCGAGGCTAATGAGAATGCGCTGAAAATGGCATCTTTCGTTACCGGAAGAAAAAAAGTAGTCGCTTTTCACAACAGTTTTCACGGAAGAACTTCAGCAGCTGTTGCCGCGACCGATAATCCTAAGATTGTCGCACCTATTAATGCACAGCAAGAAGTTGAATTTTTACCCTTAGGAGATCTAGATGCTTTAGCCGCTGTTCTAGCAAAAGGTGATGTTTGTGCGGTTATCGTAGAGTTTATTCAAGGCGTTGGTGGTTTAGACATCAGCACTGCAGAATTTTATGAAGGCGTTGATAAACTATGCAAGGAAACCGGCACTTGTCTTATTGCAGACGAAGTTCAGGCAGGTTTTGGCCGTACCGGCAATTTTTTTGCTTTTCAGGAATATAATGTGGAGCCTGAGTTAATCTCGATGGCTAAAGGAATGGGGAACGGATTTCCGGTTGGTGGAATTCTCATTCACCCTTCGATCAAAGCAGAATACGGAATGCTGGGAACCACCTTTGGTGGAAATCACTTGGCGTGTACCGCAGCCTTGACCGTTCTCGAAGTTTTAGAAGAAGAAGATTTGATGGCGCACGCGTTACGCGTTTCAGATCATTTTAAAGCAAAAACTACTGAAATTCCGCAGATCAAAGCGGTAAAAGGGCGCGGTTTGATGCTGGGAATCGAATTTGATTTTGATACTGCGGCCT
This sequence comes from Leeuwenhoekiella sp. CH_XMU1409-2, assembly GCF_037029365.1. NCBI lineage: Bacteria > Pseudomonadati > Bacteroidota > Flavobacteriia > Flavobacteriales > Flavobacteriaceae > Leeuwenhoekiella > Leeuwenhoekiella sp. CH_XMU1409-2. Next base: position 236,159 of record NZ_JAYMEI010000005.1, read on the forward strand.
TACGTAAAAAACTGATTTACGATCAGCATATTTTTACGGGAAGTGCAAAAAACAAAAACTTGATACGTATTCTTCCACCATTGACGGTTCAGAACGAGCATATCGATCAGTTTTTTGAAGCGCTTAAAATAGAATTAAACAACTTATAATAATATAAATCTAGCAGAGATTTCGGCTGCTATCTAACATTTTGACAGGAATCAACTAATGAAAAAATACACCGGTTTAGACGACATTACAGATCTACAGGAATTAATCGCCGAAGCACGCGCGTTAAAAGCAAATCCATATGCATATGAACATTTAGGAAAGCGCAAGCGCCTGGTGATGCTGTTTTTCAACTCGAGTTTGCGCACGCGTCTAAGTACAGAAAAAGCAGCAAGTAACTTAGGAATGGATGTTACGGTGATGAACTTTAACAGCGACGCTTGGAAGTTAGAATTTGAAGACGGCACTGTGATGAATACAGATACTTCTGAGCACGTGAAAGAAGCGGCAAAAGTGATCTCGCAATATGGTGATGTTATTGCGGTACGTGCTTTCCCAACCTTGACTGATAAAGCTAAAGACGAGTCAGAATACGTGATCTCCAATTTCGTAAAATACGCCACAGTACCGGTGGTCAATATGGAAAGTGCAACAGCACATCCATTACAGGCTTTGGCAGATGCTATTACCATCACAGAACTTTCTCAAAAGAAAAAGCCAAAAGTGGTATTGAGCTGGGCACCACATCCTAAAGCATTACCGCACGCGGTGGCTAATTCCTTTATCGGGATGATGCAGAAAATGGATGTTGACCTTACGGTTACGCATCCTAAAGGTTACGAACTGAGCGATGCTACGATGAAAGATACCCCTGTGGTTTATGATCAAGATGAAGCCTTAAAAGATGCAGATTTTGTCTATGTCAAAAACTGGAGTAATTATGAGGATTACGGTAAAGTTTTGGCAACTGTAGATTCGCACAGCAGTTGGACGATCACCGATGAAAAACTGGGTGACGCCAAATTTATGCATTGTTTGCCGGTACGTCGTAATGTGATCGTTGCAGACGAAGTTTTAGATGGTGAACAATCTGTGGTGATCGAGCAGGCAAACAACCGTACGTTTTCAGCTCAGGTGGTTTTGAAAAAGATATTAGAAAACCTGAATTAAAAGCCGAAAATGAAAAAGCTAAACATCGTCAAAGTAGGCGGAAACATTATCGAGAAAGAAGAAGATCTTCAGTCTTTTTTAGATGCTTTTGCAGCGCTCCCGGAGCCGAAGATTTTAGTGCACGGTGGCGGAAAGCTGGCAAGTCAGCTAGCTGAGCGGTTAGCAATTCCGGTGAACATGGTGAATGGTCGTAGAATTACCGATGCAGAAACGGTTGAAGTAATTACGATGGTTTACGGCGGAAAAGTGAACAAAAGCATCGTTGCCGGTTTGCAAGCCAGAAATTGCAATGCGATTGGATTTTCGGGAGCTGATGGGAATACGATCTTATCGGTAAAGCGCCCTGTCAAGGAAATCGATTTTGGTTTTGTGGGTGACGTGGTTGCGGTAGATTCAGAGATGATCGATAAGCTTTTGAGTATCGGGATTACGCCCGCATTTTGTGCGATCACGCATGATGGAAACGGGCAATTATTCAATACCAATGCAGATACGATCGCGTGTGAATTGGCACGCGGACTTTCAGCAAACTATGAAGTTACGTTGAATTATTGCTTCGAAAAGAACGGTGTTTTACTCGACATCAACGATGATACTTCAGTAGTTAAAGACATCGATTCAGCTAAATATGCTGAATTGTTAGAAGAAAAAATAATAGCAGATGGAATGCTTCCGAAGATGGAAAACTGTTTTTACGCTTTAAAAGGCGGTGTGCAGCAAGTACGTTTAGGTAAGCCCGAAATGCTACACAATAAAGATGCTAATTTTACAACCTTAAGACTGTAATGAATAGAGAGCAACTTACACAGGAAGCCATTGAGCTACTTAAAAAATTGATCGCAACCCAATCTTTTTCTTCGGAAGAAGAAGGTACCGCTGCGATTATTGAAGCTTGGTTTAATGCGCACGATATTCCTTTTAAAAGACAGGCTAATAATATCTGGGCGACCAATAAAAACTTTGAAGAAGGCAAAACCACGTTGCTGCTTAACAGTCATCACGACACGGTGCAGCCTAATAACGGGTATACACGCGATCCGTACAGTCCCGATGTAGAAGATGGTAAATTGTATGGTTTAGGGAGTAACGATGCAGGTGGATGTTTGGTTTCGTTAATCGCAACCTTCACTTATTTCTACGCGCAGGAAAATCCAAAGTACAATTTGGTTATTGTGGCCAGTGGTGAAGAAGAAAGCAGCGGTCCCAATGGTTTGAATAGTATGCTTAAGGTGATTCCGCCGGTAGATGTTGCTATTGTGGGCGAACCTACGTTGATGAATCTTGCAGTTGCCGAAAAAGGCCTTGTGGTGTTTGATGCCAAAGTGAAAGGAACGCCTTCTCACGCAGCACATCCTAACGATAACAACGCGATTTATAATTGCATTGATGTTTTGCAGTGGTTTAAAGATTTTACTTTTGAGAAGGTTTCAGATGCTTTGGGCGAAGTAAAAATGACCGTGACTCAGATCAAAGGAGGGAAGCAGCATAACGCGGTTCCGGCAGATGTGGAGTTGGTTGTAGATGTACGCGTAAATGATAAATATTCTAATCAGGAAGTTGCCGATTTACTTCAGGAAAAAGCACCTTGCGATGAGATCATTCCGCGTAGTTTACGATTGAATTCTTCTTCAATTCCTGTAGATCACGATTTGGTGAAAGCCGGCATTGCGCTAGGGCGTACCACTTATGGCTCACCAACACTCAGCGATCAGGCGGTATTGAGTTGCCCTTCGCTTAAATTGGGTCCAGGAGACAGTACGCGCTCTCACAGCGCTAATGAATTTATCTACGTAAATGAAATCGAAGAAGGAATCGAAATTTATATAGATTTGCTGAAAAGTATACTTTAAGATTTTCGCCTTCGCGGAATAATTAGATTCCCTATTACTAGGGAATGAAAAAACAAGAGATATGAAACTTTGGGACAAAGGTGCCGATATAGATACTAAGATCATTGATTTTACGGTGGGTAACGACCGTGAGATCGATGTGCATATTGCAAAATATGATGTGCAAGCAACACGCGCGCACGTAAAAATGCTGAATAAAATAGGCATTCTCACCGATGAAGAATTGAAAAGTTTGCTTCCGCAGCTTGATATTTTAGAAGCGCATACGCAAAATCCGGATTTTTTTATTGAGCCCGAATATGAAGATATTCATTCTAAACTAGAAGCAGAATTAACCCTTATTCTTGGTGATACCGGTAAAAAAGTACACACGGCGCGCTCGCGTAACGATCAGGTTTTGGTAGCGCTTCAGTTGTATTATAAAGAACAGTTACAGCAAATAAAAGCACGTACGGTTTCATTATTTGAAACCTTAATGACTCTTGGTGAAACGCATGAAGATAAGTTGTTGCCGGGCTATACGCATTTACAGGTTGCAATGCCTAGCAGTTTTGGTCTTTGGTTTACAGCTTACGCCGAATTATTGATCGACGATGTGATGTTGATCAATGCCACTCAAGATATTGTTGACCAAAATCCATTGGGTTCTGCGGCAGGTTACGGAAGTTCTTTTCCCATAGATCGCCAGATGACGACCAAAGAATTGGGTTTTGCTACGATGAAATACAACGTGGTTGCAGCGCAAATGGCACGCGGTAAAAGCGAACGTACACTAGCTTCGACCTTAGGGAGTTTAGCTAACACACTGTCTCGTTTTGCGATGGATGTGTGCTTGTATATGAGTCAGAATTTTGGTTTTGTGAGTTTCCCTGAGCATCTGACTACGGGAAGCAGTATTATGCCGCATAAAAAGAATCCTGATGTTTTTGAGCTGATACGTGGGAAGTGTAATAAGATTCAGTCCTTAAGTACCGAAATGGTACTAATTACTAATAATTTGCCCAGCGGGTATCACAGAGATTATCAATTATTGAAGGAAAATACTATAAGCGCGGTTGAGACCATCAAGGACATTTTAGAGATCTTTGATTATGCGATTGGTCAGGTGATCGTTAAAGAAATTGACCTGAATGATGAGAAGTACAAATACTTATTTACTGTTGATAGCATTAACGATCTGGTAGTGGAAGGTAAATCCTTTAGAGAGGCTTATCAACAGATTGGAGGCCAGGTTCAGGATGGAACATACAAGCCGGAAGCCGGAAAAAATCATACCCACATAGGTAGTATTCACAATCCGGGATTTGCCGAAATCAAGGCTAAAATGCGTAAAGTTTCAACAGCTTTAGATATCAAATAGAAGGAATTTAGGTTTTAATTAAAAAGCTGCAATAATGATTATTTTTGCAGCTTTTTTTGTGACATCATTTTATTTAGAGATTAAACGTTGAGAAATTAATTATTCGTAAAACTTTTCCTTCACAATTTTTGGTGGTTTGATAAGTCTTCTGTTAATTTTGTTCCGTCTTAAATTAAAAGACTTATGAAGTTTCTTTTTTCATTTATCTTATTCCTTGCTGGTTTTGTACAGCTTTCAGGTAGCTCCTATCTGTCGGCTGAAGCAAGCTTCAGTGAATCGGGTATTGAAGAAACTTTTTCAGCTAATCCCGTAGGATTTCACTATGATGTAGCTCATAGTCATAGCCCGGAGATTAGAATGGCAGAGTTTGAAATAGAAGAGAGCGATGCTGCTTCTAAAGACAAACAAAACCAGGTTTTAGCTTCACTTACAGCTACTCAAACATCTGTTCCCAGATGTTTTTACTTTAAATACAAACATTTAAAAACTAAGGCGCGTTCTTCTTTAAGCGCTTCAGTAAAGCCGTACCTTTTATTTCAGGTATTTAGACTTTGATTTAACTTTTGAGCCCACATTGTCTGGGCTTAATCTGTTTTTGCTTATTGGTGTACCTCACACTTAGTTTAACCACTAAGCCGAAACCCCCTACGTTTTTCCGTTCTGGAAGAACACTTAAATCCATTTAATTTTTTTTAAAGTAAAATTCACATCACATGAAAAAGATTCTCATGATGTTGGGCTTCGTGGCTTTGTTGTTCCACGTAAGCTGCAAGTCAGAACACCACGAAAAGGAAGAAGAAACTACCTTTTATGTTACCAATCCTATGCGTAAGGATACGGTAATCACAAAAGATTACGTCGCACAAATTCACTCGAGTAGACACATCGAATTGCGTGCTCAAGAACGCGGTTATCTTCAGAAAATATTTGTTGATGAAGGTCAAGCCGTAAAAAAAGGACAGCTTCTTTTTCAAATTATGCCGAAGCTTTATGAAGCAGAAATGCAAAAAGCAAAAGCTGAAGCACAATTTGCTACCATTGAATACCAAAACACTAAGAAACTTGCCGATAGCAATGTTGTTGCTCCTAATGAGTTAGCGATGGCTAAAGCCAAGCTAGAAAAGGCCAATGCAGAGCTTGCGCTGTCGCAAGTGCATTTGGAGTTTACCCAAATACGAGCGCCATTTGATGGTATCGTTGACCGTTTTCACGTACGTTTAGGAAGTCTGGTAGATGAGGGCGAATTACTCACCAATCTTTCAGATAACAACATTATGTGGGTTTACTACAATGTTCCTGAAGCAGAATATCTTGATTATAAAGCTGCGTTGAAAGATGCTACAAAACCTGAAGTTGAATTGCTTATGGCAAATAACAAGTACTTTGGTCACAAAGGTATTGTAGAAACCATTGAAGCCGACTTTAATAACGAAACGGGTAATATTCCTTTTAGAGCTACTTTCCCTAACCCAGACGCGCTACTACGTCACGGAGAAACCGGTAATGTGCACGTTACTATTCCTTTAGAAAATGCGCTTTTAATTCCGCAGAAAGCAACTTTTGAAGTCCTTGACAAGAAGTACTGCTACGTGATAGATGACGAAGGCGTCGTTCACTCAAGACAAATCACCATCGCAGAAGAAATGCCGCATTTATATGCTGTGAGCGACGGTCTGAGCACCGATGATAAAATTCTTCTTGAAGGATTGAGATTGGTAAGAGAGCATGATAAAGTAGAATATGAAGTAGAAGATCCTAACAAAGCAATGGCTGAGTTAGCACTTTATGCTGAGTAAGCACATCTTCTAAAAACGAGAAATAATGTTTAGTAGATTTATTCACAGACCCGTATTTGCGATAGTAATTTCGATTATTATCGTGTTTATAGGTTCGCTCGCGATCAAGCAGCTGCCTATATCACAGTTCCCGCAAATCGCGCCTACAACGGTAAATATTTTTATCGCGTATCCCGGTGCGAGTGCAGATGTATTAGTAAAATCAACCTTAGTAACCTTAGAGAATTCTATTAACGGGGTTCAAGGAATGCGTTATATGGCTACCGATGCTACCAGTGCAGGTGAGGCCACGCTTAGAATTATTTTTGAACCCGGTACAGATCCTAACCAAGCCGTGGTGAGGGTCAAGACCAGGGTTGATCAGGTTATGCCCCTCTTGCCCGAATTGGTTCAGCGAGAAGGGGTAGTGATTACACCCATACAGCCTAGTATGTTGATGTATGTGAACCTGTATTCTAAGGAAAAAAGTATGGATGAAAAATTTCTGTACAACTATGCCAACGTAAAAATGATTCCTGAAATCAACCGTCTAAAGGGGGTTGCACGTTCTCAAATTTTAGGAAGCCGTAGATACGCAATGCGTGTTTGGTTAAATCCAGATCGTATGCGTGCTTATGATGTTTCAGTTGATGAAGTGATGGAAGCGATGCAGGAGCAAAGTATCGTGGGACGTCCCGGACGCTTGGGAAGAAGTTCTGGTATAGAAGCACAATCTTTAGAATATGTGTTGACTTATAAAGGCCGTTATAATGAGCCTGAGCAATATGAAAATATCATTATAAGAGCAAACTCTGAAGGTGAAAGCATTCGCCTTAAAGATATTGGTAAAGTAGAGTTAGGAAGTGAATTCTTTGATATCTACTCCAACTTAGATGGTCACCCTTCTGCGGCGATCGTATTGAAGCAAAACTACGGAAGTAACGCAAGTGACGTTATTGATGAAGTAAAAGAAAAGCTTGAAGAAATGCGTGCTGATTTCCCTCCGGGAATGGATTATAAAATCAGTTATGACGTTTCTAAATTCTTAGATTCTTCTATAGAACAGGTAATAGACACCTTACGTGATGCCTTTATTTTAGTAGCATTAGTAGTGTTTGTTTTCTTAGGTGACTGGCGCTCTACACTCATCCCTATCATAGCGGTGCCAGTTTCCTTAATTGGGGCGTTCTTTGTCATTCAGTTCTTTGGCATTTCGATAAACATGGTGACACTCTTTGCATTGGTACTGGCTATTGGTATTGTGGTCGATGATGCGATTGTCGTCGTCGAGGCGGTGCACGCCAAGTTTGAAGAGCATCCGCATATATCTCCATATCGAGCAGTTAAAGAAGTTTTAGGAGAGATCAGTGGGGCGATTATCGCAATTACCGGTGTAATGGTTTCGGTATTCTTGCCTATATCTTTTATGTCTGGTCCCGTTGGTACGTTCTATAGACAGTTCTCTATTACTATGGCGAGTTCCATTGTGATTTCAGCATTGATCGCGTTGACGTTGACGCCTGTATTGTGTGCAATGCTTTTAAAGAACAACCACGGAAAAGAGAAGAAGCGCAACCTCTTTACACGTGCGCTGGATAAATTCAATAGTGGTTTTGATAAACTCACTGGTAAGTACGTTGCAGTACTGAAGCGTATCGTGAGTCGAAGATGGTTAACCTTCGGAATTTTGATCGCTTTCTGTATTGGTGTTTTTATAGAAAGTCAGGTGCTTCCTTCAGGGTTTATTCCTAGTGAGGATCAAGGTACGATCTATGCGATTATACAAACTCCTCCGGGAGCTACTTTAGAGCGAACAAATAAGGTTTCGCTTGAACTTCAGAAAATCGCTGAAGAAGTTGATGGTATCGAATCGGTTTCTTCGCTTGCGGGTTATGAGATTATGACCGAAGGTCGTGGTTCTAACGCAGGTACATGTTTGATCAACTTAAAACCTTGGTCTGAGCGTGAGCACGATGTGACCGAAATTATGGAAGAGCTTGAAGAGAAATCAAAAGGGCTTGGTGCCGTAATCGAATTTTTTGAACCACCTGCCATTCCTGGTTTTGGTTCGTCTGGTGGTTTTTCTATGCGTTTATTAGATGAAAATACCGATACCGATTATCAGGATTTTGATAAAGTAAATCAGGAATTCATAGATCATTTAAAAGAGCGTAAAGAGCTCACTGGAGTATTCACCTTCTTTGCGGCAAACTATCCGCAATATGAACTCGAATTCAATAATGATCTTGCAATGCAAAAAGGAGTTTCTATTGGGAAAGCTATGGAAAACCTGAACATTATGATAGGTAGTACCTACGAGCAAGGCTTTATTAAGTTTGGTCGTTTCTTCAAAGTGTATGTACAGTCTGATCCTAAATTCAGAAGGTTACCTTCAGACGTGCTCAATATGTTTGTGAAGAATGAAGAGGGCGAAATGGTTCCATATTCAGCATTTATGACCCTTAAGAAAACACAAGGGCCTAATGAGGTAACGCGTTTCAATATGTATAACTCTGCTGCTATACGTGGTCTTCCGGCTCCCGGTTATACCACCGCAGACGCTATTGAAGCAATACGTGAGGTAGCGGCTACAACCTTACCCAAAGGATATGACATTGGCTGGGAAGGTCTTTCTTATGACGAGGCTAACCGAGGTAATGAGTCTATCTATATTTTCTTGATCGTTTTGGTCTTTGTGTACTTTGTTTTAGCTGCCCAGTACGAATCTTTCATTATTCCATTGGCGGTGGTGTTCTCGCTTCCGGTTGGGGTATTTGGATCATTTATGGTGCTTAAAATGATGGGACTACAAAATGACATTTATGCACAAATTGGCCTCATAATGTTGGTAGGTCTTCTGGGTAAAAACGCCGTGCTTATTGTAGAGTTTGCGGTATTAAAACGCTCTCAGGGCGCTACGATACTCGATGCTGCGATAGAAGGTGCTAAAGTGCGTTTTAGACCTATTTTAATGACTTCATTTGCCTTTATCGCCGGTTTGATTCCATTATTATTGGCTTCAGGAGCGGGTGCAATTGGTAACCATACCATTGGTGCTTCAGCTTTAGGAGGAATGTTATTCGGTACTATTTTCGGGGTGATTATAGTACCCGGATTGTACTTCATATTTGGTTCTTTGGCAGATGGTAAGAAGTTAATTAGAGATGAAGAAGACGGTTCTTTAACAGAGGGCTTTGTTCACGAAATAGATAGTTTTTCAAATTCAGAAGAAGATGATCAAGAAGATAAATAAAACCCGATTTATTCATACTGCAGTAGTGTGTTTTTTACTGGCATTTTCTGCCTGTAAAGCGCCCAGTCTAGTAGAGCGGGAGGTCGATTTAAAAGACCTCCCTCAAAACTTCACAAATACCAGCAGTACAGATACGACCAATACTGCTCTTATTCAATGGAAGGAGTATTTTACAGATTCATACCTAACTACACTTATAGATTCTGCCTTAGTAAACAATCAGGAGCTTAACATTATGCTTCAAGAGATTGCGATTTCTAAAGCAGAGATTAAGGCTAAAAAAGGAGAGTATTTACCGTTTGTAGGCTTTGGTGCTGCCGCCGAAACTGAAAAGGTAGGTAGATATACCAGTCAAGGAGCAAACGATGCCAACACCGATATTAAAGAAGGTGTTGAATTTCCTGAACCCTTACCCAATTATCAATTTGGTTTGCACGCAACCTGGGAGTTAGATATCTGGAAAAAGCTGCGCAACGCAAAAAAAGCAGCCGTATTCAATTATCTATCAAGTGTTGAAGGCCGAAATTTTATGGTTACGCAACTTGTAGGTGAAATTGCTGAAAGCTATTACGAACTTTTAGCCTTAGACAATCAACTTGCGATCGTAAACCGAAATATTGAAATTCAAAGTAATGCATACCGTATTGTAAGACTTCAAAAGGAGGCTGCGCGCGCAACCGGTCTTGCCGTAAGTAAATTTGAAGCAGAGGTATTGCATACTAAGAGTTTGCAATTTGACATTCAGCAGCGCATAATTGAAGCAGAAAACCGAATCAACTTTTTAGTTGGGCGTTTTCCGCAACACGTGCAGCGTAGTACTGATGATCTTTTAATGATGAAGCCAAAAGCCATACGTGCAGGAATTCCTGCTCAGCTTTTAGAAAATCGTACAGACGTAAAGCAAGCCGAACTTGCTCTTGAAGCTGCAAAGCTTAATGTAAAAGTAGCTAAGGCACGTTTTTATCCTTCCTTAGGAATTTCAGCAGGAGTAGGTTTTGAAGCTTTTAATCCTAAATATTTATTAGATACTCCAGAGTCGCTGTTGTATTCTATTGCCGGCGAACTTACAGCACCTTTGATCAACAGAAATGAGATCAAAGCGGCTTATGCAAGTGCCAATGCAAAACAGATTCAGGCAGTTTATGATTATGAGCGTACCGTGCTTAACGCTTATATAGAGGTTGCAAACCAACTTTCTAAAGTAGATAATCTGGAGAAAAGCTATGAGCTCAAAGCTCAAGAAGTAGATGCGCTTAATCGTTCGGTTAATATTTCTAGTCAGTTGTTTTCATCAGCAAGGGCAGATTATATGGAAGTATTGATGACCCAGCGTGATGCATTGGAGTCAAACTTTGAACTTGTAGAGACCAAAATGGCTCAAATGAATGCGTATGTGCATATGTACCAGGCGCTAGGTGGCGGCTGGAACTAAGAATTAGTTAGTGTTGAGGTTGTTTGCATAGCTTCTTCTTGATATCGGAAGCGTGCAAACTAGAAACCGCCCGGTGGTGATGTCCCGGGCGGTTTTTTTTGGCATCGCCAAAAGGTTTAATTTTTTGACACTTTCCTCAAAATTGAAAATACGTTTCCGTTTAACATCTCAAGAACTTGGGCTGAGGTAGTTTACTAGGCACCGCCAAAAGGTTTTATTACGCTGAGTTCGCTTTCTAAATTTGATTCTTCAGAATTGAATTATGCTTTACTTTCGTTACTTTAGTAGCTAACAGCGATAGCGATGAAGCAGTTTGTAAAACACGATTCTATAGTAAGAACCATTTGGGGCAAAAGCGATACGGTTCTTTTAATTTTTGCCGGGGCGGCTGCAGAATTTGCATTGAACAAAGCTGTAGATTGGCTGTATTTTACAGGGAAACTTCCGGCAGATCCTTTAGGCCGGTTATTCTCTACCGTTACGTATGCGAGAAGAATCATTTTTGCTGAAGAGCAACACGCACTCAAAACCATAGATTCTATTTACCATATTCATAAATCGGTAGAGCAGAATAGGGGAGGTGCGATACCCGATTGGGCGTATCGAGATGTATTATTTATGCTGATTCATTACTCGATAGCGGCTTTTGAGTTGTTGGAGCGCAAACTTTCTGCTGAAGAAAAGCAGGAGGTTTATGATGTTTTTTATCGTTTTGGTGTTCAAATGAAATTAAAAGAGCTCAAACCAAAGTATACCGATTGGCTTGAACAGCGAGAGCAACACATTCAGCAGGATTTAAAGAATAGCAAATACACTCAAGATCTGTTTAAACAGTATAAAAAACATTTGGGAGGTGTGCGATATTTCTTTTTGATCGAAGCTCAAAAACTACTTGTGCCCAAACGTGTACGCCAGTTGTTGAACATGCGTTCGTTTTCATGGTTGACAGGATTTATTCCGCTTTATAAGTTAAGTAGATGGTTAAAGGTCGACGTGCTTGTAAAAGCCATATTATTACCTAAAAGCTATAAAAAGGAGATTGCCGGACTCGATATTGCCGTGTGAAAAATCTTGGACATTACATTTAAAATTTTTCTACATTAGTCAGTAGCAAACTTAGTACAAACCAATATGGTATTTCTTTATGTTTTAATCGGAGTTTTGGTTTTGATCGCCTTACTTCATTTTACCGCAAAATCGCAGTATGTTGTAAAACGGGATATTAACGTTCAAAAACCTGCAGATAAAATTTTTGAATATTTGAAGTATTTGAAAAATCAAGATCAATGGTCCCCGTGGAATCGAAAAGATCCCGATATGAATAAATCCTATGAGGGTGTCGACGGTACCGTAGGATTCATCTCAAAATGGGAGGGAAATAAAGAAGTAGGAAGCGGCGAACAAGAAATTACAGGGATTATTCCCGGTAAACGTATTGAAAGTCAGTTGCGGTTTATTAAACCTATGAAAAGTACCAGCGATGCATGGTTGGCTGTGAGTACGCCTAATCCCGGGATCACCAATATCGCCTGGGGTTTTAGCGGGAAATATAATTTTCCGTTTACGATCGTGAGTCATTTTATGAGTATGGATAAAATGGTAGGTAAAGACTTTGAAGCCGGACTCAAAAATCTAAAGGAAATTCTAGAGGATAATTAGAAAACTGAAAATTAACCAATAAAAAAGCGACCTAAACAGGTCGCTTTTAATATTCTAAAATGTCAGGTCTAGAATCTAATGTCTACTACCTAAAATCTATCTCTAGATAATCGTGCTTTGTCCTGCGTGAATGTTTCTAAAATTACGATTAGAATCTTCAGGGTGTGTGATATAGTCTGCGATAAAGTCACCTACTTTTGTGGTACTGTATGGTTTTTTAGGATTGATATCGCCAGTAGTGATGCCTAATTCTAAAGACTTTTCGACAGCTTTCTCAATAGCATCTGCTTCTTTGTGAAGATCCAAATGGCGCAACATCATTGCCGCAGAAAGGATAGAAGCAAGCGGGTTAGCAATATTTTTACCGGTTGCTTGCGGGAACGAACCGTGAATAGGCTCAAACATTCCTACAGTGCTTCCGATAGATGCAGAAGCCAATAGCCCGATAGAACCACCAATTACCGATGCTTCATCAGAAATGATATCTCCAAAAAGATTTTCGGTTAAGATCACATCAAACTGACTTGGATTTAAGATCATTTGCATCGCTGCATTGTCTACAAATAAAAAGTCGAGTTCTACATCCTCATATTCCTTAGCGATCTCGGTAACGGTTTTACGCCATAAACGCGAAGTTTCTAATACGTTAGCCTTATCTACAAGCGTTAATTTTTTTCTTCGGTTTTGTGCTTCTTTAAACGCTAGGTGTGCAATACGCGTGATTTCTTCTACAGAATACGAGCAGCCATCGCTAGCTACTTGTCCGTCTTCGCTTATATGCTTATCACCAAAATAAATCCCGCCGGTCAGCTCACGATAGATAGAAATATCGGTCCCGCTGATGATCTCTTTTTTCAAAGGAGAATTTTCGATTAAACGCTCGTATGCTTTTACCGGTCTAATATTACAGAATAAACCAAGCGACTTACGCAGCTTTAATAAACCTTGTTCAGGTCTCACTTTTGCTGAAGGATCGTTGTCGTATTTTGGGTGACCAATAGCACCAAAAAGTACCGCGTCACTTTCCTGACACAACTTGATCGTATCTTCAGGAAGCGGGTCTCCCGTTTCATCAATAGCGCAAGCACCTACAAGCGCTTTATTGAATTTAAAAGTATGGTTGTAAACGTCTGCAATGGCATCAAGAGTCTTTACAGCTTGTTCTGTAACTTCTGGTCCAATACCGTCTCCTGCTAAAAGTGCTATGTTAAATTTCATAAGTGCTGCTTTATATGTTCAAAATTAGAAGCTGCGCTCTTGCTCAAAAGCTTCTATCTTTTCTTTTTTACTGATTAAGAAATCAATGTCGTCATATCCATTGATCATACAAACTTTTTTATACGGATCGATCTCAAACTCAAGTTCGCCCGCAGGGGTGCTCAATAATTGGTTTTCTAGATCGATGGTAAGTTTTGTGTCAGGCTTTTCGGTAACAAGTGCTAAAAGTTCTTTTAGATATTCCGGGGTTACCTGAATAGGAAGAATACCGTTATTAAGTGCATTTCCTTTAAAAATATCTGCAAAAAAACTACTGATCACTACTTTAAAACCATATCCTGCAATCGCCCACGCTGCGTGCTCTCTACTCGAACCGCAACCAAAGTTATCTCCGGCAACCAAAATAGGACCGCTGTAGGTAGGATCATTTAAAACAAAATCTTCGTTCTTTTCTCCTTTTTGATCAAATCTCCAATCTCTAAAAACATTATCGCCAAAGCCTTTTTTGTCGGTAGATTTTAAGAAACGCGCCGGTATGATCTGGTCTGTATCTATATTTTCAATAGGTAACGGAACAGCGGTATCGGTAAGTTTTGTAAACTTTTCCATTTAGTTTAATTGTTTTGTAATGTCTGTAATTTTTCCGGCAACGGCGGTTGCAGCAGCCATAAGCGGACTCGCTAAAATCGTACGTGCGCCTTGTCCTTGTCGTCCTTCAAAGTTTCGGTTTGAAGTAGAAACGCAATATTCACCTTCCGGAATTTTATCATCGTTCATCGCTAAACAAGCAGAACAACCGGGTTGTCTCAAAGCAAAGCCGGCTTCAGTAAAAACTTTATCAAGACCTTCTTCAACAAGTTGCTTAGCTACTTGCTGTGATCCCGGAACTAACCAGGCGTTTACATTTGCAGCTTTCTGTTTTCCTTTTACAAAGTCTGCCGCAATGCGGAAATCTTCAATACGGGAGTTAGTACAACTACCAATAAATACATAATTGATAGGTTTATCAATAAGGCTTTCTCCTTTTTTGAAGTTCATATAAGCGAGTGCCTTATCTAGATTTACATCCTCCTTATCAGGAATGGTTCCGGTAACTTTAATTCCCATTCCCGGGTTTGTACCGTAAGTAACCATTGGCTCGATGTCTTCTGCATCAAACGAGTATTCTTTATCAAAAACTGCATCATCATCAGTAGGAAGCGTTTTCCAGTAGGCCAATTTTTCTTCCCATGCTGCACTTTCGGGAGCGAACTCGCGCCCTTGAACGTAGTCAAAAGTAGTCTGATCTGGAGCGATCATTCCGCCTCGCGCACCCATTTCGATACTCATATTACAAACCGTCATACGGCCTTCCATAGACATTTCTTCAAAGACATTTCCTGCATACTCACAGAAATAGCCTGTACCAGCGTTAGTACCAATTTTTGAGATCACATAAAGAATTACATCTTTAGGAAGCACGTTGGGTTTTAATTTCCCGTTTACGTTCACGCGTAGACTTTTTGGCTTAGTCAGTAATAAACATTGACTCGCAAAAACCTGAGCAACTTGGCTGGTACCAATACCAAAGGCGATCGTACCAAAAGCACCGTGTGTAGAGGTGTGGCTATCGCCACAAACCATAGTCATTCCCGGTTGGGTGATTCCTAATTCAGGAGCCATTACGTGCACGATTCCGTTGTATTTATGACCAAGACCATAGAGCGTGATCCCGTGTTTCTCACAGTTTTCTGAAAGTTGTTTCAGCTGATTTCTTGATAATACATCACGCACCGGCAAGTGTTGATCTACGGTTGGCGTGTTGTGGTCTGCGGTCGCCACGATTTGATCTGGGCGCGCTACAGGTATGCCGCGTTCTTCTAATTCTGAAAAAGCTTGCGGACTGGTAACCTCGTGAATAAGGTGTTTGTCAATATAAAGTACTTGTGGTCCATTAGGCACCGTGTCAACCACGTGTGCGTCCCAGACTTTATCAAATAGGGTTTTTCCTGCCATTTTAATTTAATTGGTTCCTAAGAACACTTAGATTATATGAAAAAATAAGGATTCTAATTCAAGAATCCTTATTTAATGATTTAATTTATAATGTGTTACGCTTCGACTTGTGTCTGAATTTTTGCCTCTTTCATGATTTCATGAATGTCTTCATCATGAATTTCTTTCTGCTTGTCGGCAAATTTAAGAAAGACCTCATAAACATCATCTAACTGAAGCTTGGTTAATTCATACCCTACTTTTTTAGAACGGTAGGCTAACGCAGCACGACCGCTACGCGCAGTAAGAATGATGGCGCTTTCGGTAACACCAACTTCTTCAGGGTCCATAATTTCGTAAGTCTCACGATTTTTGATCACACCATCTTGGTGAATTCCCGAGCTGTGAGCAAAGGCATTAGAACCTACAACCGCTTTGTTAGGTTGTACCGGCATTCCCATTTTGTCACTCACCATTTTACTGGTATCCCAAAGTAGACGTGAATTGATGTTGGTATCAAGGCCTAAGTCTGGATGTTGACGTAAGATCATCACCACTTCTTCAAGCGCTGTGTTACCGGCACGTTCACCAATTCCGTTTATAGTACATTCTATCTGGCGTGCACCATTGACCACACCGGCAATAGAGTTGGCAGTTGCAAGGCCCAGATCATTATGACAGTGGCAAGATAGAATGGCTTTATCAATACCTTTTACGTTTTCCATAAGGTATTTCATTTTTGCTCCGTATTCTTCAGGTAAGCAATATCCTGTGGTATCAGGAATGTTAAGTACTGTTGCACCTGCTTTTACAGCAGCCTCGCAAACACGCGCCAGATACTCATTATCGGTACGGCCAGCGTCTTCTGCATAAAACTCTACATCTTCAACAAATGTTTTAGCATAAGCAACAGCATCGTAAGCACGTTTAATAATGTCCTCACGATTGGACTTAAACTTGTATTTAATGTGTGAGTCGCTGGTACCAATTCCTGTGTGAATACGTGGCTTAACCGCATATTTTAAGGCTTCGGCAGCAACTTCAATATCTTTTTTTACGGCACGGGTAAGACCACACACCGTGGCGTTTTTAACCAAACGCGCAATTTCTTCAACAGATTTAAAATCACCGGGGCTAGAAATAGGGAAACCGGCCTCAATAACATCAACACCCAGCAGGTCGAGACGTTCTGCAATAATTAGCTTTTGTTGTGTGTCTAATTTACAGCCCGGGACTTGCTCCCCGTCTCTAAGCGTCGTGTCAAAAATTTGGACTTTGTTATCGGTCATAGTGCTTTTTTTCTCAATTTAAGTGTGAATATATATATTGGTAGTACTTTTGAGGAGACCAAAGCAAAATAACCTACGATGTTTAAGTAAAAACGTCTTCATTTAAATTACTTATAATCAATGTTTTATGCGTAAAATCATTACAACAGCAAATGATTCAAAAGATTCGCTTTACGTTTTGATAAAGTCGTTGTCCAAGTCAGAAAAACGACAATTTAAACTTTATGTAGGTCGCCTTGACGGAAATGCAGATTCAAAGTATTTACAGCTTTTCAACTTGCTTGATAAAATGAGCAACTATGATGAAAGCATCATTTTGAAGCAAAATATTGTCAAAAAACAACAGCTTTCTAATCTTAAAGCGCATCTCTATAAACAGATTTTGATCTCTTTGCGCTTGAGTCCGGCGCATCAAAATATTCGGGTACAAATACGTGAACAATTAGATTTTGCCACGGTGCTTTATCAAAAAGGCTTATATCAACAAAGCCTTAAATTGTTGGAGAAAGCCAAGCATATGGCGATTGAGAACGAAGAGAAAAATGTGGCCTATGAGATCGTAGAACTTGAGAAAGTCATCGAGTCGCAGTACATCACGCGCAGTATGAGCACGCGCTCAGAAGAACTTGCAAGCGAGGCAAAAATTTTGAGTCAGCAGAATTTGATGACGAGCAAGCTCTCTAATCTTTCGCTGCAACTTTATGGTTTGATGTTGAAAACGGGTTACGTGCGTAGTGACGAGGAAAAGCGTGAGATCACAGACTTTTTTACCAAGTCGATGCCCAAGTATAAAATGAGTGATTTGGGATTTCGGGAGAAGCTTTGGCTGAATAAAGCCTATCTCTGGTATAGTTTCCTGATTCAGGATTTTTTGTCGTGTTTTAAGTATGCAACGCGTTATGTAGAATTATTTGAAGAAACACCAGCGATGATCGCGCGTAATCCTGTGTTTTACCTAAAAGGAAATCATTATTTGCTAGAGTCGTTATTCTTCCTGAAACATCATACCAAATTTGAAGAAGTCCTTGCTCGGCTCGAGTCGCGATTAGCATCTACAGATTTTCCGCATAGTGATAACCTGGAGATTTTGGAGTTTCTGTATGTGTATTCTCATAAGCTGAATCACAAATTTATGGTAGGTGATTTTTCTACCGATGACGGACTTATAGAAAAGATCGAAAAATACCTGAAGCAGTCTGGGCAGCGTATGGATGAGCATCACATTATGGTGTTTTATTACAAGATCGCCAGTCTGTATTTTGGTAATGGTCAAAACAAAAAGTGCATTGAATATCTTGGTAAGATCATCAATAATAAATCGCTCAAAATGCGTGAGGATTTGATGTGTTTTGCACGTATTCTTAATTTGGTCGCGCATTATGAAGCCGGAATGGACTATCATTTGGAAACCCTGTTGAAAAGCACGTATAAATTCTTGATCAAGATGGATGATCTTCACGAGGTGCAAAAAGAGATGATCAAGTTCTTGAGAAATTTGGGAGATATTTTTCCGGGAGAGTTGAAGAATGAATTTAAAAATTTGAGAAGCAGGCTAGAGGTTTATGAAGATGACCCGTATGAGCGCCGTGCTTTTCTTTATCTTGACATTCTTTCCTGGCTTGACAGCCGGATTGAAAATCGCCCCGTTGCCGATATCATCAAAGAAAAAGCATCTTTACTTAACCGATAATTTCATTACATTTTTCTGCTTTGACGCAAACGCAAAATTCCTATTTCAAAAATATTTTACAGCTCAATCTGGCGATGCTTTTGGTAAGCACCAGCGGTGTTTTGGGGAGAGCGGTTACTTTACCGCCTGTGGTAACCATAGGTTGGCGTGCACTTTTAGCGGTCGTATTCCTGTTGCTTTTTCTAAAGTGGAAATCGATCAGTTTAACTATAGAAAAGAAGGATAGATTAAAAGTATTTCTCGGCGGAATTTTAATGGGTATCCATTGGGTGGCTTATTTCAAAGCATTGCAATTGAGCAATGTGGCGATTGGGATGCTTACCATCTTTACATACCCGGCTTTAACCAGCATTTTAGAACCTTTATTGCTGAAATTACCTTTTCAGAAAATTCACTTGTTTTTAGGATTGCTTGTACTGGCTGGCATTGCATTTCTCATTCCTGATTTTGATTTTGAAAACCAGTACACACAGGCCGTGGCGTTTGGTTTGGCTTCAGCATTAGCTTACGCCTTGCGGAATATTTTAATGAAAAAGCAAGTCGCTAAATACCACGGAAGTTTACTAATGATGTACCAAGCCTTGATCATTGGTGTTTTATTGATTCCGCTTTCATTTCAAACAAGTATGGAAGCCTTGCAAGACAATTTGATGTGGATTCTTGCCTTGGCTTTATTGACAACAGCTTTGGGACACACGCTATTTTTGCTGACCTTTAGATATTTTTCAATAACTACAGCAAGCATCATTAGTAGTGTACAGCCAGTCTATGGTATAGCTCTTGGAATTCTTTTTCTTGGGGAAGTGCCGCAGTGGGCCACATTAGTTGGTGGTTTATTAATAATTAGTGCGGTGATCATTGAGAGTTTGCGAAGTGCTAAAAGGAAGAGTTGAAAAACTCATAATCCAATGCTTTAAAAGCTGTTGTTTTTAAGTGATCTAAATTCAAATCGCTTGATTTCAGTTATTTAAATTCATTCTTACTCTGGTAAATCCTAACTTATTGAAAATAAATTTAAAACATAGGTTATGGCAATTAGATTAGGAAATAGCTGTTCAAACTGTGAAAATTTGACAGCCTCAAATCAATGTAAACTTCACGATGTTCAGGTAACTGCAGGGTATACTTGTGATAGCTTTTCGATGAAAGCAGAACTTAAAAATGATCGTAATTGTGCAAATTGTGCGCGCTTTCACGGTCCTACCTGTGCAAATCCTCAAAAGGCAGCACCAGAGATGCTTTGTTCGCACTGGGCCCCACACAATAATTTGGCATAAGTATACTCATACTCAACATAAAAAAAGCCCTTTCGACAGAAAGGGCTTTTTTTATGATAAACACGCATTCCATAGCGCATTTTCAGATGGAGGCTCGGCTATAAATGTCATTTCCTTTTTTTGTACGGGGTGCACTAAAGTTAATTTTCTTGAATGCAGGTGAATGCTTCCGTCTGGATTGCTTCGGTCAAAACCGTATTTCAAATCCCCTTTTATCGGGCAACCAATGGCCGATAATTGTGATCTAATCTGATGATGTCTTCCGGTATGCAAATCAACTTCTAATAACGTATAGTTGTTCAACTCCTTAAGCACGCGATACTCTAGAATCCCTTTTTTGCTATCAGGAACTTCGTTAACGTGACTGTACGACTTATTCTGCTTAGGATTTCGTTTTAAATAATGAACAAGCCGATCTGAAGTTTTAGGCGGAGTTTCCTTTACTAATGCCCAATAGGTTTTTTTGGCTTCTTTGGCAGCAAATAATTTGTTGAGTCGGGGTAGTGCTTTTGAAGTCCGTGCGAAGATCACAATACCACTTGTAGGGCGGTCTAACCGATGCACAACGCCCAAATAAACAGCGCCCGGCTTATTGTATTTTTCAGCAATATAGCTTTTTACAACCTCGCTAAGCGGTTTATCCCCGGTTTTGTCACCTTGCACAATATCTCCGGGTCGTTTATTAACGACAATAATGTGATTGTCCTCATAAATAACCTGAAGATTGTCTTTTGTGCTATGTATGGCTTGGTTTTTCAGTGGTGCCGCTACTTAGTATTGTTCGTCTTCCGAAGGAAAATCTACCGCTTTTACGTCGGTAATATATTGCTCAAAAGCTCCGGTCATTAACGTATGAAGATCTAAATATCTACGTAAAAATCGCGGACTAAATTCTTTGCTCATCCCAAGCATATCGTGCATTACGAGCACTTGGCCATCAACACCGTTACCGGCACCAATGCCTATTACAGGAATGGTAAGACTTTCAGCTACTTCTTTAGCCAATTTGCTCGGTACTTTCTCAAGAACGACCGCAAAGCAGCCTAATTTTTCAAGGAGTAGCGCATCTTCTTTCAGTTTTTGTGCTTCAGCTTCTTCCTTAGCGCGTACGGTGTAGGTACCAAATTTATAAATAGATTGTGGTGTCAAACCTAAGTGTCCCATCACTGGAATTCCTGCGTGTAAAATACGTTTGATAGACTCTTTAATTTCTTTTCCGCCTTCTAGTTTTAACGCGTGACCACCGCTTTCTTTCATAATACGAATTGCAGAACGAAGCGCTTCTTTAGGATCACTTTGGTAGGTTCCAAAAGGAAGATCAACCACTACCAGCGAGCGTTTTATTGCGCGAATAACTGACGAAGCGTGATAGATCATTTGGTCTAAAGTGATAGGTAGCGTGGTCTCATGGCCCGCCATCACGTTGGATGCAGAGTCTCCTACGAGGATTACATCGATTCCTGCACGGTCTAGAATTTTGGCTGTAGTATAGTCATACGCGGTAAGCATTGCGATTTTCTCACCTTGACTTTTCATTTCGGTTAAAGACTTAACCGTAATTCTTTTGTATTCTTTTTTTGCTGCTGACATAGCACAATTTTTAAATGCGCGTAAAAGTAGTAAATTACTCACGTATTGCCCCACAAAGTAAGCGTTGATATCAGCGACAATCAGCAGGTCAATGCAAAACCTTGTATTCCAATAAAAATTTAAAACCTATACTACTGTGAAAACAATTTTTACACTCATCTGTATCCTTTCCTTTTTTAATCTGAAGGCACAAGAGCCAGAACAAGCTAAGGAAGTAGTGGTAGCCTTTTTTAATGCCTTTCATCAGCAGGACACGCTGGCGATGAAAGAATTGATGTATGATTCAGTAAAGATGCAATCTATTGGGATGAGTAAAGACGGAGAGTTAAAACTTTCTACAAGCAGTTTTGATTCCTTTCTCAAGTCAATCGCCGGCATACCGGAAAATGTAAATTTTGAAGAGCGTATTCTCGACTATCAAACCCGTTCTGATGCGCTTATGGCCAATGTGTGGACGCCTTATGAATTCTATATCAATAGTGAGTTAAGCCATTGCGGTGTCAATAATTTTCAAATGATCTGGGATGAAGGTTCTTGGAAAATATTCTATATCGTTGACACCAGAAACCGGCAAAGCTGTGACTAAACTGCCCTAGTTAAGCCGCAAGCATTGATGAGAAAAATGTTTATTTTCGAAGCAAGCCTCAGAACATTTAAGTCTCGATTATAGTGTAAATAGCTTGGTGTATTTCAGGTATTTAACTATCTTCAAAGTCCCTTAATAATCCCCTCTTAGCGTTAATAGTAAACTTATAGACCGTGAGGGCTTCTCGTCATTTTTATTATACATTTTTTCTTTTAAGCCTCAATTTTTGCTTTGCACAGCAAAGCTTAGATTCCTTGAAAGTGCCTGGATTTAGTGTGGATATTCGCTTCTTAGATGTGCTAGATCCTGCTCGTAAATCGGTTATTGGTCCAAAAAAAGGTGAAATTTTTGAGCAGGTAGCTTTTGATGAAATTGCAAAAATAAAGACGCCAGGTGATTCAGAATTACGTTTTGAATTTATACAAACCGCTCACGATTTTGAACATACTATTCTTAGTACTCAAGCAGAAGGTCTTCCCGTCTCTGCACATTTTTCGCAAGCGTACAAGGGCACTGCAGATGCTGAAAAAAACAACAAGCAGCTTTATGTTTATACCTTACGAAAAAAAGCCTTATTTGCGAAAAAACTACCTAAAATAGCGCTTTCAGAAGGTTTTAAGGATGCAGTCATGCGGCTTGGTCGTGATGTGACTGCCGAAGGTTTTTTGAGTTGGTTTGGAACGCACTATACTACAGAAGTTACGTATGGCGGATTTTTTCTTACCCGTAATAGCATCAATTCTACAGATTTTATCAATTCACCACATTCTGAAGAGGTGTTTAAAACCAAATTACGCATCGCTATAGGTGAGCAACAACGTGGTGAGGTACTGACTGATCCTTATATTCCATTAGGTGAGCCGCAACGCTTTACTCGAGGTGGAAACCCAAATGAGTTTTGGGACAAACGCTGGGAGCAAACGCTCAATCCTAAAAATGCGGTGATCATTGCCGCTCAATATGCCGAACTTTCTGAGTTGCTCACGGTTCAAAATTTTCCTGAAATTGAGGATCTACAGAAAAAGAAAGCCTTGCTTCAAAAAGCAATTGATCACGCAAAGGCTAAAGTGAAAAGTTGGCAGGCTCAAGAAAGCTCTTCGTCCTTCTTTCAGAAATATTCCTTGCAGTTTCGGCAAAAGGTGATTTCAGTGGTTAAAAATAGTACGGGATCGGCTGAAGAAGCTT
Source organism: Leeuwenhoekiella sp. CH_XMU1409-2 (assembly GCF_037029365.1). Lineage (NCBI taxonomy): Bacteria > Pseudomonadati > Bacteroidota > Flavobacteriia > Flavobacteriales > Flavobacteriaceae > Leeuwenhoekiella > Leeuwenhoekiella sp. CH_XMU1409-2. The sequence goes on from NZ_JAYMEI010000005.1 coordinate 259,455, forward strand.
CGCGCACCAATTATGTAGGCGATCTTTTCTTTGGAAGTTTTAAGGCCAACGGCGACCCTATGACGTCTAAACCGCTGATAGAATATCAGGGAATCGATTTAAATACCTTGCTCACCGATGAGGAGATTGCACTGAATAGAGTACTTGATTTTACGGTCTCTCCCGAGGAACTCAAAGGTGCTTACGTAAGTATATGGGACGACACAAAGAAACTGGTCAAGGGAGATCAAAGAACGACATTACTCATTAGCGGGCCAGAAACCGCTAGGACATCTTTTAAAGAGGCATTGCTCCAGCCGGTAGTTAAAGAAGTTCAAATCACTACCATCGATAAGGATGTATTTACCATTAAATACAGTTTAGAGCAAGTCAAAGAGAACACGACCATCGTAGCATCAGGCAATTTTTATAATTATGCTTTAGATTCAGAATTGGTTTCGGCAGCTGCACGAGGAGATACGACAGCACTGACTGAAAAGTATTTCAACGGAGCTTCGCGCAGTGTAAATGGTGTTGTTGCCGCTGCAGTGCAGAATTTTGAAGATGCTCAAGTGCTTAATAGGATTTTTGATTTAGGAGTACGACCTACAATAAGCGATCTGGATATGGTTTTTGATCCGGATTATTTCAGTAAAGCAAAGGCTTTAGCTTTGCTAGAACGGGGTGCAAAACCAAAGAATAATATGATATTTAAAGCGGTTGCTTTCAGTGCTCCAGAGGTGATTTATGCCTTGCTCAGAGAAGGTGCAAAACCGGTAAATAATGATGTTGCATTTGCGGTTAGAAATAAAGATTACAAAGCGGTAAAAGCTTTAATGAGCGATGAGATCACCCATTTTACTGCAGATACTGAAATGTTAGCGTTAGCAGTTACCCATGGGGATACTGATCTTGTGCAACAGTTTATTGAATTTGGAGCCGAAGCGAATGCGACAATTTTAGCTGAAGCTTTACACGTTGAAGATACACTGATCCTCAACCAAATTCGAAACGTGACGCCAGCATCTACTCAGGTTTTCGAAGTTATTACCGAAGCTGATAATACAGAGCTTTTTACTTATTTTACGAAGAAAGAAGGAGCGCAGTTATCAAATAAGGTCATAACTACCGCAATCTCTAATAATAACCTAGAGATTTTAGCGCTGGCTTTAGAACAAAAAAACTGGGCTGATTATGCTTTAGAACAAGCTATTACTTTAAAAAATACAGCTTCAATTAGATTGAGTTTGGAAAAAGGCGCTAATGTAGATTCGGTTTTTACATACGCGGCAACAGAAAACGATTTTTCTCTTTTTAAAGAAAGTCTAGATCGTTTTCAAGGAAATCCCAAAGCGGCCTTGGCTGTTGCTGTTGACTATAATAAAACTGATTTTGTAAAGTATGTTTTTCAGCAGAAAGAGGCAGAAGTAGATGCCGGTAAACATTTAGCTAGTGTCGTCAAAAATGGAAATCAAGAATTGGTTGAGTTGTTGATCTCAAAAGATGCAGATCCGCAATTGGGCCTCGAGGTAGCTGTACTTTCGGGCAATAGCATTATAGTAGCGTATTTGATTGAAAAGGGAGCCGTTGTAAAAAATCCTGATCTGCTTAAAATTGCATCGAACGTCAAGGACGTTCAGCTTACTAAAGTGTTACTTGAAACACGCCAGATCAACCCAGATTCGATAATGATAGACTTGATCGAGTTGAAGGACCCCCAACTTGTAGAAACCAATTTGAACTACGGTGCGCAGGTCAATTCAGCAGCCCTAACCACCGCAATTGATTCTAAGAACGAAGCAATCGCTCTAAAACTGATGGAGCGTGCCGAAGATTCACTCTTGACCAATACACTCCTTCTTAATGCAGTCCAGAATCAAATGCCAGTTGTGGTATCTCACTTAATAGATCGTTTAAACGCAGCCGATTATGCGTATAAGGTTGCCTTAGATGCGAAACAAATCGATCTGTTAAAACTGGCTATTGCTAAAGGTGGGATCCCTGCTGAGGAAGATATTTTTAAAGCATTAAAATCTGATTTTAAAGAGGCAGTGCCGGTAATGTTAGCGACAGGTCTCAATGCTAAAACCAAAGACAATGAAGGCAACACTGTATTGCATTTTGTTGTTTATAAAGCGCAGGATCAAGATGTAGCACTCGTAGACCAACTTTTAAATTTTGGGTTGAATATCAACGCCAAAAATAAAATAGGAGAGACGCCACTGCATTGGGCTGTAAAAGGTGGCAGCCCTAATAAAAAAATCATTCTAAAATTACTAGAAAAAGGTGCTCTAGCCGAAGCTCAAACGGTCAAAAAACAAACGGTTTTTGATTACGCACAAGATAGAAGCATCAAGCAACTCTTAAAAGATAGTGTTTACCGCTAGCAATCGCTTAACGCTACATTTACTGCCAGACCACCTTCACTGGTTTCCTTATATTTTGAATTCATATCCTTTGCGGTTTGCCACATCGTCTCAATGACTTTGTCAAGTGGGACTTTAGCATTTTTTGCATCGGTGTCTAATGCCATTTCACAGGCATTTATGGCTTTTATCGCACCCATTGCGTTGCGCTCAATACAGGGTATTTGTACTAATCCTGCAATGGGATCACATGTGAGTCCTAAGTGATGTTCCATAGCGATCTCACTTGCCATTAAAACCTGCTCGGGAGTACCGCCCATCAATTCGGTTAAGGCACCGGCTGCCATTGCGCTTGAAACTCCGATTTCAGCTTGACAGCCTCCCATTGCTGCAGAAATAGTAGCACCTTTTTTAAACAAACTACCAATCTCACCGGCAACCAACATAAATTGTCTAATATCTTCAAAGTTTGCATCGTGATTCTCAATAACCATATAATACATCATCACGGCGGGAATCACACCCGCACTACCATTTGTGGGAGCAGTTACCACCCGACCTAGCGAAGCGTTTACTTCATTTACAGCAAGCGCAAAGCAGGAAACCCACTTGAGAATTTGTCTAAATTTTACTTCGGTGCCGCGTATGGCGGTAATCCATTCTTCGGCGTTATTGTAGGCGCAGTCGCCTATCAGATTCTTATGTGAGTCAAATGCCCTACGACGTACGTTGAGTCCGCCCGGTAAAGTGCCCTCGGTGTGGCAGCCGGTATACATAGAGTCGAGCATTACCTTCCAGATTTCCTTCAGTCTAAAATTGATTTCCTCTTCAGAAGCCAGCGATTTTTCGTTTTCAAGAACGAGTTCTGAGATCTTTAAGTTTTCAGCATTACAAAACGCCAGTAATTCTTTTCCAGACTGTATGGGATAGGGAAAACTCTTTAATAATTTTTGCTTGGCTTTAGCGCGTTTGCGTTCTTCTTGAACTACAAAACCACCACCAATAGAGTAGAACGTGTCTGTGGTACGTTTACCTGAGCTTAACAACGCTCTAAACGTGATTCCGTTAGGATGAAAGGGTTTGAATTTCTTGTTGAAAATAATTTGAGTTTCAGCATCAAATTCAATGGGACGCTCGCTGTTAAAGCTTAATTGTTTCTCATTTTTAATACGATCTATAACACCACTGATATCTTCAATAGGAAACTTTTGCGGGTCAAGACCTTCTAAACCTAGAAGAACAGCAATGTCTGTTGCGTGACCTTTTCCTGTGAGAGTCAAGGAGCCGTATAGTTCTACCGTGATTTTTTCAACTTTATCAAAATTGTTCTTTTTCTTCAATTTGGTAATCCACCTGCGGGCAGCGCGCCACGGACCTAAAGTATGGGAACTGGAAGGGCCAACGCCTATCTTCAACATATCAAAAACACTGATGCTTTCTATTTTGCGCATATGAGAAATTTGGTTTCAAATATAGAATAATTAGCATAGCTGAAATTGAAATAGCACATTTGTTAATTAACAGGATTAAATCCATTAATTAGGAATATTTCCATAATTTTGATTTATGGAATTTGAAGATGTAGCACGCGTACAGGTACCCGACGAAGTACACCAGGCAGGAAGTTCAGAGCAAACAGGCTTTCCTAGTCCGGCAACACACTATTTAGAGAGTCGCATTGATCTTAATCGTATTTTAACCCGTAACCGAGATGCTACTTTTTTTATACGCGTTAAAGGCGATGGATACAGAGAATTTCAAATAAATAATGGTGATGTTCTTATAGTTGATAGATCTATGGTTGCTTCTCGCGGTAAACTCGCTGTAGTAGTAAAAGATGGTGAATTTAAGATTGTTAAATTTAATAGGAATGAGACTTCAGGAGAAACGGAAGAGCAATTGCTTTGGGGTGTGATTACCTATGTTATACATCAGATATAATGATTGCACTAGTAGATTGCAATAGTTTTTATGCTTCTTGTGAGCAGGTTTTTCGTCCAGATTTATGGGGAAAACCGGTGGTTGTATTGAGTAATAATGATGGCTGTGTGATTGCAGCCAATAAGGAAGCTAAGGCTCTTACTGATATACCTATGTTTGAACCTGTTTTTAAGATCAAAAAACTATTGATTGAAAATCAGGTTGAGTTTTTTTCTTCTAATTACACATTGTATGGCGAGATGTCCCAGCGCGTGATGAATACGTTGAAACTCTTTTCTCCGGAAGTAGAGATTTACAGTATAGATGAATCTTTTGTTGATTTATCGAATATGCGCTTTGTAGATCTGCGGCAGTATGGGGCTTCTATCAAAGAAACCGTATTTCGCTATACAGGTTTACCCGTTGGCGTAGGTATTGCACCAACCAAAGTTTTAGCAAAGCTGGCAAACAGAATGGCTAAAAAGATTGAAAACTATGACCACGTTTGTGTGCTTGATAACCAAGCAAAATGCATTCAGGCTTTAAAACACGCAGAATTAAAAGATATTTGGGGTATTGGTAAAAAGCACCGAGAGCGCCTTAATAAAAAAGGCATTTTTATGGCCTATCAATTTGCTTATGAAGTTTCGCTAGACTGGGTTCGGAAAAATATGACGGTAGTAGGGGAGCGTATCTGGCGTGAATTACGCGGTGAGTCTTGCTTATCTTTAGAGACATTGCCCCGAGCAAAAAAGGCGATAGGCACTGCAAAATCCTTTGGTTCAAAACTCACCAGCCTTGATTTAATTGAAGAAGCCTGTGCCTATTATATCGCTGAGGTAAGCGAGGTTTTGAGAAAACAAAAATCTTGTGCTCAATATATACAGGTGTTTTTGCAAACCAATTATCACAGCGAGCGCGACAAGCAATATTCTAAAAGTATCACAGTGACTTTGCCTACAGCATCAAATAACACCTATATACTCACCCGTGAGGCTAAAAAAGCTCTTTATAGTATTTACAAACCGGATTATCGCTACAAAAAGGTAGGTGTTAATTTAAGCGGACTTATTCCACAAGAATATGTACAGACCAGTTTGTTTGATGCAAAAATTCCTGCCTCTCGCACCGATCTTATGAATACGATAGATAAGATCAACCAGAAATTTGGAAAATCAACGGTCTCTTCAGCATTGGTTGGTAATCGTATGAATCAATGGGAATTGATTAAAAATGATCGTAGTCCGCGGTACACCACCCAATGGGGTGAGCTGCTTACGATTGATGCATATTAATTTAAAAAATAGGTATCACTGTAGATCGCTTTACTTCATTTAAAACAAAGGTGCTTTTTATTTGAGAAACATTAGGCAAGGCTGCCAGCTTCCCTGATGAAAAAGTATGATACGCCTGTAAATCTTTAACCACAACTTTAAGTAAAAAGTCGTTGGCACCACCCATCAGATAACATTCGACCACTTCAGGAATATTGGCTATGGCCTTGTCAAATGATTCTAAAGCATCTAGCTTTTGACTTTCAAGGGAAACAGAGCAGAAAACCACCATGGCAGTATCTAATTTGGTGGTGTCAAGAACACCCACATACTTCTTAATTATGCCTTCCTGATCATACCTTTTTATGCGTTCGTAAATAGGCGTTTTGGTAAGATTCAGTTGTGAAGCAACCTCTTTAATATTGGTCTTACTATCTTCTTGAAGAATGGCTAACAATTTTTTATCTGTATCATCTAGTTTCATAGTGGGAAAATTTCCGTTGGAAGCGCTTTAAATGGTTGTATTAAACAATAAATTCCTGTTAAAATTATAAAAAAAGGAATTATTATTGATTTAATCATTAATGCAGAAATGGAGTATTGTAAATGGTAATTTTACCAAACAATTTAAAAACTACAACTATGCATCCTGAAAGTCTAATGATGACCCATGGCTATAAGCCCGAACTCTCTGAAGGCGCGATAAAGCCACCTGTTTTTCAAACTTCAACTTTTGTATTTAAAACAGCCGAAGCCGGAAAAGCTTTTTTTGAAGTGGCTTACGGCTTGCGTGAAAAAGCAGATCAGGAAGAATTGGGTCTTATTTACAGCCGCATCAACAATCCCAATCTTGAGATTTTAGAAGACCGTTTGGCGCTTTGGGATAAGGCAGATCAATGTGCGGTTTTTGAAAGTGGGATGTCTGCCATAAGTACGGTATTGCTTGAATTTTTGAAGCCTGGCGATATGTTGTTGTACAGCCGACCAACTTATGGTGGGACCGATCATTTTATCAATCACTTTTTAAAGGAAATAGGAGTAGAGTCCATAGGTTTCAGACCTGATCATAGTGAAGAGGATATTGCTCAACTTATAGAAGAAAGTGGAAAGGCCGATAAGCTCAGTTTAATTTACATTGAAACTCCGGCGAATCCAACGAACGAACTTATAGACATTGTGATGTGTCGCAGATTGGCAGATCGCTTTAGCAGCAATGCTAAAAAAGTTTATTTGGCTACAGACAATACTTATATGGGACCTTTGTGGTGTAGTCCGTTGGAGCACGGTGCAGATATTGTGATGTATTCAGCAACCAAATATTTGGGAGGCCATAGTGACCTGATCGCAGGCGCTGTTTTAGGTGGTGACGAAGTGATGCAACGCATTAAAGTTTTGCGTACATTTTTAGGGAATATGGCTAGTCCGCATACTTGCTGGTTATTGCTACGTAGTTTAGAAACCTTGAAAGTACGTATGGAGCAGCAAGCGCGCACCGCAGAGCGAGTTGCCCAATACCTAATGAAACATCCTAAAATTTTGAAAGTATATTATTTGGGGTGCTTACCTAAAGATTCTGATGCTTATTCACTTTATAAAAGACAATATACTTCTCCGGGAGCCATGATTGCTTTTGAGGTTAAGGGTAAAGAAGCCGAAGCTTTTAAATTTCTGAACAGTCTTAAACTGGTAAAATTAGCAGTAAGCTTGGGTAGTACCGAAAGTTTAGGGCAGCATCCAGCCACAATGACCCACGTGGGGCTTGATCCTGAAATAAAAGAATTTATGGGTATCAACGAGCGACTGGTTCGTCTTTCTATAGGTCTAGAACACGAAGAAGATCTTATTATGGATATTGAAAATGCGTTACGTCAGGTTTAAGGTTATTTGTTTTCTGTTTACTGTTTAAAACAAAATCGTTTGCATTTCTAACATCTCTGGTTTCGAGTCTAATTGATTCAGTTCATATTTCCGTAGCAAACCTATACGCATTGAGCGCATTTTTGCAGACTTGCTGACTTGCCATTAAAGAAATTCTGACAGCTTGTCAGCAAATTTCTAGTGGCACAAAGATTGACTTTAACAGGCTGAACAAAAATTAATAACACTTAAAATTATATATAATGAGTAAAATCATAGGAATTGATTTAGGTACAACTAACTCTTGTGTTGCCGTGATGGAAGGTAACGAGCCGGTGGTTATACCTAATGCAGAGGGTAAAAGAACTACCCCTTCTGTAATAGCATTTGTAGAAGGAGGAGAAATTAAAGTAGGAGATCCTGCAAAGAGACAAGCTGTAACAAACCCAACCAAAACGATTTCTTCTATCAAGCGTTTTATGGGGAATAAATTTAGCGAGTCTTCTAAAGAGGTTGAAGCTTCTGCTTACCAAGTGGTAAAAGGAGATAACGATACTCCTCGTGTAGACATCGACGGTCGTTTATATACTCCACAAGAACTTTCAGCAATGATTCTTCAAAAAATGAAGAAAACAGCTGAAGATTATTTAGGTCAGGAAGTAACCGGAGCCGTAATTACTGTTCCTGCTTACTTTAACGATTCTCAACGTCAAGCAACAAAAGAAGCTGGTGAGATTGCAGGTCTTAAAGTAGAGCGTATCATCAACGAGCCTACGTCTGCAGCACTTGCTTACGGTCTTGATAAGAAAGATAGTGATCAAAAAATTGTTGTATTTGACTTTGGTGGTGGTACACATGACGTTTCTATCCTAGAATTAGGTGACGGTGTATTTGAAGTACTTGCTACTGATGGTGATACACACTTAGGTGGTGATGATGTAGATAGCAAAATCATCAACTGGTTAGCTGAAGAATTTAAGGCAGAAGAAGATATGGATCTTCGTAAGGATCCTATGGCACTTCAACGTTTAAAAGAAGCTGCTGAAAAAGCAAAAATTGAGCTTTCTTCTTCAAATCAAACTGAAATTAACTTGCCTTACGTAACAGCTACTGCAAGCGGACCAAAACACTTGGTACGTACATTAACTCGTTCTAAGTTTGAGCAGTTGATTGACGATCTAGTAAAAAGAACTATTGAGCCTTGTGAGTCTGCGCTTAAAGCAGCAGGTCTTTCTAAGAGCGATATCGACGAGATTATTCTTGTAGGTGGTTCTACACGTATACCTGCAGTTCAAGAAGCTGTTGAGAAATTCTTTAACAAGAAGCCAAGTAAAGGAGTAAATCCTGATGAGGTTGTAGCAGTAGGTGCAGCAATTCAAGGTGGTGTTTTAACTGGTGATGTAAAAGATGTATTATTATTAGATGTAACGCCACTTTCTTTAGGTATTGAAACTATGGGTGGTGTGATGACTAAGTTGATCGAAGCAAACACTACGATCCCAACGAAGAAGTCTCAGGTATTCTCAACTGCAGCTGATAACCAACCAAGTGTTGAAATCCACGTACTGCAAGGTGAGCGTCCAATGGCAAATGACAACAAAACAATTGGTCGTTTCCACTTAGACGGTATTCCACCAGCACAGCGTGGTACTCCTCAAATTGAAGTTACTTTTGATATTGATGCAAACGGTATCATCAAAGTAAGTGCAGAGGATAAAGCGACTGGTAAGAAACAAGATATCAGAATTGAAGCTTCTTCAGGTTTAACAGAAGAAGAAATTCAAAAGATGAAATCTGAAGCGGAGGCAAATGCAGAAGCAGATGCAAAAGCTAAAGAGAAAGTAGATAAATTGAATGAAGCAGATCAAATGGTTTTTCAAACTGAAAAACTATTGAAAGAATCTGGTGATAAATTATCTGCAGATAACAAAACCAAAATCGAAGGTGCTTTAGAAGAATTGAAAAAGGCGCACGCTACCGGAGAGGTAGAAAAAGTACAGCCTGCTCTAGATAACTTGAATGAGATCTGGAAGTCAGCTTCTGAAGAGATTTACAAAGCTCAAGCTGAAGCGCAAGGCGGAGCACAACCGGGACCAGATGCTGGTCAAGCAGCCGGTGGTGATGCTGAAGGATCTTCAGGAAGTGATGTAGAAGACGTAGATTTTGAAGAGGTTAAGTAAACCTTCATAATTTGAGAGTAACCAATTAGATTGGTTGTTTAATACTAGAAAGCCCGATGCTAATGCATCGGGCTTTTTTATTGGCACCGCCAAAGGGTTCAATACTCCGAGGCTTGCCCTAAGGTAGTTTACGGGTGTCGCTAACAGGTATAATACCTAGGGCGCTTGTCTTAATTTTTTTAGAATCGGGAGCTTTAATTACATTCCCAAAGCTCGTTTAACTTCAGACATTAAATCTTTTCCTTTGGCCATAACGAGTCCGGCGTCCTTAGAAGAATCTAAGACGTAAAGAAAGCCAAGGTTATCGGCAACCTTTGTTACGAGATCGCGTGCTTGTTGCTTGATAGGATCAAAAAGAACCTTTCTTTTTTCTGCGATTTGTTTTTCAATATTTTGCTGGGTTTGCGCAAGATTACGTTCAATGAGTTCGAGATCGCTTTTTCGCTTTTCATTTTCCGCAGGAGAAAGCGTAGATTCTTCATCTTCATATTTTACAAACTTCGCTTGATACTCACGGTACGAAGTTTCAAAATCACGTTGATAAGCTTGTCTTAGTCGGTTAAGCTCGGCTTCAGCTTGTGAGGTTTGTGGCATAAGATTGATTACTTCTTCCATATTGACGTGGGCAACAGTTCCCTGTGCTGATGCGATGCTGCTCACGGTAAGTAATAAAAGGAAGGCAAGGTGCTTAAATTTCATATTTGGGGATATTTCAATTTTAATTCGTTATTCAGCGTATGTTTTAAAGACGCTTGTTTCTTAGATGCGTTTCAATATTTAGGCCAAAACTCAAAATATTCTTAAACCTACGGCTTAATGTTTTGGTTCTTTGCAATTTTACGATTTTAAAAATCTATTTCCGTACATCACATATCTGCTATTCTATGAGTTTTACACTACACCGTATTTTTTCTGTTATTTTCTTTTTAGGTGCTTTGGTTTGTTTTGGTCAAAACAGTAAGTCAGCAAAAGGCTTTAAGGACTATTTCCCTATTGCTGAAAGACCTTTTTTGGCAGCAGGATCTGGTAATAATCCTTATGAACGCATACTTCTAGAGGCAAAACCTGTGGTGTATTACAGTATTTATAATGACATAAGAGAAGCGCTTAATCGAGATACGATAGTTGCCGGTGATGCGGTGTATTTGAGTATTCAGCCGCATTTGCGTATTTATGATGCCAATTCAAAACCTGTGAAAACTCCGTCGTACAAAGCTTTTATGGGCTGGCAATCGATCATTAAAACCGAAAACAACAATTTTTTAACTGCAGCAATAGAAAGTGGGCATTATTCTAATGGTCAAAGCAAATCGGCTTTTAGTGAAGATTTTGAGGATAATACCCCGGAGAGTAGGGCACTTTATGAGGATATCACAGATGATACGAATCTTGCTGAAATACTCAATCGTTCTTCAGGTAATTTTTCTACCAATCTCACACGACTCTCTTTAAATTACCGCATCAATACCTTTGATGAAGACAACTATCCCTTGCAATCGCATTCCTTTACAATTGCTTACCAAATTTATCATAATCGTTTTTTGGGTGTGTTTCAGTTTGGAGGCTACAATCCAGAAGACATCAACATCTACGGAAGGCATCAAATTGAGGCCTGGTATGAGTTTACATCACATTTAAAGAAAATGCGTTACAGTTTAACTCAGCGTGTTTTCTTACATCCTGATGTACATCCTTCTGCTGAAATTTATAGATCAGAGACCAGTGCCACTTTGTATCCCTGGGATGGCGATTTGGGAATTATGGCGCGTTTTAGCTTTGGTTTTGATGATTACAATTATCGTTTTGTTGACAGCTATCCACGGTTTTCTGTTGGATTGACTTGGGATTGGTTTACACCGTTTGTCGTCAAACCAAGAAAAATGCAGGTTCCGCAACAGTAAAAATGATTTACTTTTCTTACTTCAGGAAGATTTAGAAAGGAATATAGAAGTGTTCAGAATAATGTATTAAAAATAATAGAATAGAAGGAATTTTAAGCCTTACAATCAAGAGATCTGCTATATAAACTGAATTGTGTATGCTTGTGAATACTTTTAAAAGAATGCTTTAGTTATTTCGGTATAACTATAGACCATTTTTTTTTGATGCCGGGTCTTTTTTTAACCAAGTAGTGATGCTTTAAATTAAAAGGCTAGGGGTTAGAGCGGATACAAGCAATGAATCGAAAAAGCAGATAGGGTATAGAACCTTTAGTAGCCAAAACTAAAAAAGTCTGCACCGAAGTAACAGACTTTTTTCCAACTTATGTCCCGTCCTGAAATAAGTTGACACAAATTCGACTTATTTATGAAAGACTCAGAAGGAGCTGAGAAGAAACGCA